>DAOVLC010000306.1 GCA_030631455.1 Candidatus Zixiibacteriota bacterium | reverse complement strand
TGAGTCATACGGCGGTTTGGGGAGATAATGCACCTCCAATTCTTGGAACGTTACGTTGTACCATCTGCAAGACTTGTTTGACAAAGCGGAATCCATAAATAGCCCCTGAACTTTCGGCCAAGGCCAACCGAGCCAGATTACTATTCCAGTTACACATAGTTTCCAGATTATTCCTCTCACCAAAGGACGAAAACGCTGGAAGAATTTACGTACCTTTTGATCCAACAAAAATGAGCCTACAAAAAGAACAATAGGGACTATACACCAAAGATAGATATTTGTCTTCATATCAAATACCGTTTTGATGACGTCATAGCCGACAACCAGCACAACGAAAGTTCGTATTGAGCTTTTAATCCTGTCGAGGTTAGGTAACTTGGAATGCATGCTTCAATTCTACTGCAATCAAGACCCTGCGTCAAACATATAATCATCAAATTGCCTCACTTTCAAATTAGGACACTACCCAGAGGGGGTAGCGCCACGAAACATCAGTAAACAATAATATACATCAATAAACAATAAAATACTTGACAATCTGATGGCTGCATCTTAGATTGCGAATAGCACAGTAAAGGAGTTGAGGTTTGCTATGAGTAAGATGAAGCTACTATCGTTTGAGTTTTTCCCAACGCTTCAGAACAGAGAGGAGTTCTTCCAGAAGATAACCGAGCAGACAGGCACCACCTCGAGGATTTTGAATCAGTATCTGCTGCTCTGCATCTTCTCGTTTCTCTATGGAGTAGTCATGGGAAGCTATCACAGCCTATCGCAGGCTGTTGCATCCGGTCTTAAAGTCTCTGTTCTGTTTTCTCTCGTGTTGCTGATCTGCTTTCCCGCATTCTTCATAATCCAGTTCATTCTCGGATCCAAGCTCAGACTCCAGCAGATGATATCCATCATACTGTCCGGCTTTGTCCTGACCACGTCGATTATGGTATCCTTCATTCCTATCGCGGTGTTTTTCCTGCTGACCGGGGGTAACTACTATTTCCTGCAACTGCTCCACATAGCGATATTCATCCTCTCCGGCATATTCGGAATGAAGACGATTGTCGATGCACTGAAATTCTCTTGCGAGAAGAAAAACATTTATCCGCATTTAGGCGTGGTGATTTTCAGGTTCTGGGTCATAATCATGGTATTTGTCGGTGTCCAGTTAGCGTGGAATCTGCGACCGTTCCTTGGAGACCGAGGGCAGTCATTCGAGCTGTTCCGCGAATATGAGGGGAATTTCTATGCGGCGCTGATCTACTCCGGTAAACAACTCCTGAACCCGCCGGATCAGGAGCGCAACGATGTGAATGACGCTGGAAGTTCAAGCGGCAGGTTAGACGAACGCCGGGCCGACCCGGACTCTCTGTTCGATCATCTTTTCGACAAGGACAAGGAAGGCGCTTCGAGTGAAGACTGATATCATGACTCTGGAAGAGGTCGCCGCTTATCTCAAATTGAAGCCGCAGACGATATACACCTGGGCGCAGGAAAAGAAGATACCCGCCGCCAAACTTGGCAAGGAATGGCGCTTCAGGAAATCGATCATCGATGAGTGGTTCGTCCAGCACATTGATGACAAGTTCAGTGCTGTCATCGACATCTGGAAGGCGAAGCAGGCAAACACGGAAGAGACAGATCTGTAGCCGATAAAAACGTCACCCTCCAAGAACAAGAAAGCGGCATCCAGTGTAATGGCTACCGCTTTCACAATCTACTTTATCAACTGCCCCTACGGGCAGTCAGCGCACGGTTCCGGACCGCTGCTGAAGATGAAATTCAGCATGTACACCACATCGTCGATGTCGATGTCTCCAGAACAGTCGGGATCACCTGATTCGTAAGGTTCGGGAGCCGGTCCGCCTGAGAAGATGTAGGCTATCAGATAGACGGCGTCATCGATGTCTATTTCACCGCTGCCGTTCGCGTCACCGCACAGATACGGCTCAGGCTCGGGGATTATGGCGATGGTGACATCCACTGTGTCATGGCTCGCGGGCGTATCCGAGTCCATCAGTGCAATTCTCAGAAAGTATGTCGCTTCCGACGTTGCTGTGCCGGTTATTGTTCCTTCCTCGCCGCCGTTGAACACGCAGCCGTACGGCGGCTGGCCGATGACTTTCGTCCAAAGGTACGGTTCGATTCCGCCTACTGCCCAGAACTGGTAGAAATACTCCTCGTTGAGTAAGCCATCCGGGAGTTCATAGCTCTGGATGTGCACCTGACCATCGCATGCATCGCCCACACCATCGTGATTCTCGTCATACTGATTAGGATTGTCAACATACGGGCAGTTGTCGCACGCATCTCCCAGGTCGTCCCCATCACTGTTAAGCTGATTCGTATTGTGCACGTACACGCAATTGTCCACGTCGTTGCCGATGCCGTCACCATCGATATCACTGTCGCAGAGATCGCCCTCGCCATCCCCGTCAAGATCGCTCTGGCCCGGATTCTCTATATAGATGCAGTTATCACAGGCATCTCCAACCCCGTCCCCGTCGGTGTCTTCCTGATTCGGGTTGTGCACATAAGGGCAATTGTCAACCGAGTTGAATACACCGTCGTTGTCTTCATCAAGTGGAGTCAGCCCTTTGATGCAAAAATTCGCCGAGCTGTTGTAGTTGTACAGATCCACCCAGTCGCCACCGCTGCGGTAATAACTCTGACCGGGATCGGAATCAGACTCGACCCAGGTTCGGTAGTCTGCACCCAACAGAACGGGGACTTCAGAGCTGCGGTCATATGGGTGTCCGCCGTTAGAGAGTTCGACATAGACATAGAAATCATCACCGTTGGTTAAATCAACCGGGTTGTCAAGATCTATGGTGTGAAATCCTGAGTACTCAATAGAACCGGTTTGCGAAGCGAGTTCATCCTGAAGTTCCCCACCTGCAAAGCTGTCGTATATGCTTACAGTGTACACCACATCGTCGGCTGCCGTGAAGAAACTCACAGCCTGCATCGGTTCGCTTTCCTCTGCGACGAACTTATTAAATGCTTCGGTACAGTTTGCCTTGGTGTCCCGCCAGCCGTGGTAGTCGTGGTAGTAGATTCGATTGTAGGGCATAAGCTCAGCATTCTGAAACGAAATCGCTCCCATTTCGGGATGCTTGCAGCAGTGCTTGTCGTAGTACGAAATCCAGAAGAATCCGTCATTACCCCAGCCGGTTCCCCAACTGTTCTTGCAGAGCCATGCACCTCGCTGCGGGGCCTGAGTTGCCTTGGCATCATCCCAACCCACGATTGCGACCGCATGGTTCGGGTCCCAGGAACTGCTGGGAGGCTGATAATGTATGTAGTTCGACATGAACGAGCCGTCGGAGCACAGGCAGGTTGCCAAAACTCCCTCAGACATGATTTTCTCTTTGATTGTGTTGATATTGCCGAGATCCGACCCTGCGACAAACCACTCGACATCCCTTACATAGTAGTA
>DAOVLC010000196.1 GCA_030631455.1 Candidatus Zixiibacteriota bacterium | reverse complement strand
GGAAGCATCTGCCTCCATCTGCTTCTTGTCAGAACTATCCCCGCAAGAGCAAGTGGCATAATGAGCCCGAACGGCAACTTGATTCCGATATCGACTATCAGAAAAGAGAGCAGGGTCGAGAGAGATTTGTAATAGTAGATTTGCCAGTTGTTGGGCACTTCGCGCCCTGCGAAGAATACAAAGAGCTTCTTGAATGTTAGCGTCAGGAAGCCCCCGAAATCAGATTTAACCCACGACAGCGCCTTCGATACCCAATACGAGGAGATCTCCCCCGGCTTGAGTTGCTTTCCTGTTTCATGTTCAACAATCGAATCGGTAAGCTTTATGAACTCGTTCCACGCCACCCATTTTCCGGGAGGAAATTCCGGCATACTGACAACCAGCCCATCCGCCGTCGGATTGTTCCCGATGTAGAGGTTGACTCCGCCCTGACTCGATATCGGGATGAACTCCTGCGACACCCTATAATTGTGGATGGCTGTCGGCAGAATCGGAAGGATCAGGAGCATCAGGAAAACGACTGCGTGAACCAGTCGATCGCGCAGGGATTTGCTTCTCGCAGAGATAATAAGAAACCAGAGGAGGACAAAGGGCATGACGGCGAGGATATTCGGTCGGGTGATGGCCGAGAATCCGAATGTTAGCCCAGAGAGATAGAGGTACACGGGGTTTTCGCTGTCGCTGTACTTAAGCAGAAAAAGCACGGCGGCCAGATTGAGGAATACGATGAGAACCGGGAACAGGAATTGAGAGTCGAAGAATACTATCGTGCCGTAGAACGCCATGATAATCCCTGCGATGCGCGCTGCGCCCCTGTCGAGCACTCTCGCTGTAACTCTGTAGATAAGCACGCAGGACAATGCCGAAATGATCATCCAGAATATCTTCGCAAAGAGTATGCTTGCGCCTGAAATCGAATACAGTAAGCCGAGGATCAGCGGATAGAGCGGCGCCCGGAAGAAGACGGTCTCAGGAAAGATGCTGCCGTCCGCAATCTGCTGCGCCCACTCATGATGCCAGCGCGAATCAACCTGCGGGAAATAGAACGACGGATCGTTGGCCTCAAGTCCGAACAGCACGATCAGCCTGACAGCGAGGGCGAGGAAGAATATCGTCAGGGGCCATACCCAGTTACGGCTGTGCGGCTTTTCGTCCGTTGTATTCATTACCGGTCAATATAGTCAAACGACAGTCGTCTGCAAGTATTGTATGTCCAACGAATTACCTCAAAGGCTTTGACACGCTCAACACAAAAGGGTATATTCCAAAACTATCTTTTTGAGTCCGCGTAGGTCGCTGATTCGATATGTAGTATGGTGGCTGAAGATTGAAGTTATCAGACAACGAAATGGGAAAAGCAGGAAATTGAGCTATGGCGAAGTTAGTTGAAGTAATTCCGAATTTCTCGGAGGGGCGTCGTCCCGAAGTTCTCGATGAGATAATTGGCGCGATTTTGTCGGTCGACGGAATTGTCCTTCTCGATAAGGAGATGGATGCCGACCACAACCGCGCGGTAGTGACCTATGTCGGCGAACCGCAGGCGGCCGCAGAAGCTGCATTTCGCGGAATGAAAAAAGCCTCCGAGGTTCTCGATATGTCGACCCATACGGGAGAACACCCGCGCATGGGTGCGACCGATGTCTGTCCGTTCGTGCCAATCTCGGAAGTGACGACTCAGGAGTGTATAGAATTGGCAAAACAGCTCGGTGAGCGCGTCGGTAACGAATTAGATATCCCGATATATCTTTACGAACTGGCAGCCAGCCGCTCGGAGCGCGTCAATTTAGCCGATGTCCGTAAGGGGCAATATGAAGGCATCCGTGATGATATCGAGACAAATCCGGATCGCAAGCCTGATTACGGTCCGGCGAAAATGCACGTACAGGCGGGTTGCACCGCCGTTGGAGTGCGTCTGCCTCTGGTGGCTTACAACGTTTATCTCGATACTCCTCATGTCGCAATAGCCAAGAAGATCGCCAAGGCGATACGTTCACGTTCCGGCGGGTTCATGTTCTGCAAAGCGCTCGGTTTCGAGATCAAGGAACGCAATCAGGCGCAGGTCTCGATGAATCTGGTGAATTACAAGAAAACTCCGATATTCCGCGTGTTCGAAGCGATAAAATCTGAGGCCAATCGTTATGGCGTCAATGTTGTTTCGTCTGAAGTCATCGGGCTTGTTCCGAACGATGCGCTCGTACAGGTTTCAGACTTTTATCTGAAACTCGAAAACTTCACAAAGGATCAGATCCTCGAAGAAAAGCTGAGAAAAGAGATGGAGGCGCAGACAACCAGCCGAGGGTTGCTCGATTTCGTCGAGTCGGTCGCATCGTCATCGCCTGCCCCGGGCGGCGGATCCGTATCCGCCTGCGCAGGTACACTTGCGGCCGCACTCACCGGCATGGTCTGCAGGTTAACTCTCGGCAAGAAGAAATACAAGGATGTCCAGGACGAAATGTCCGGCACAATGAAAGCCGCCGACAGCCTCAAGATGAGCTTGTATGCCCTGATCCAGGAGGATGCCGACGCGTTCGATGCGGTTATGGCCGCGCGCAAGCTCCCCAAGACCACCGATAAAGAGAAGGCGGCACGGCTCCAGTCCATCCAGAAAGCGACCATTGTCGCTGCGGAAATCCCGCTCAAGGTGATGAAAACTTCGCTCGAAGTGCTCGAATTCGCGAAGGTCGCCGCCGACAACGGTAATGTAAACTCGGTTTCGGATGCAGGATGCGCTGCTTTGAACGCCCGCTCTGCAGTACTGGGGGCTTATCTCAATGTCAAGATCAACCTTCCCGGTGTCGACGATGAATCTGTGCGGGAGCGGCTGTCTGCCGAAGCCGAAAAGGTGAAGAATCAGGCAGAAGAGATGGCACAATCGATCTACGATCTTGTTCTGAGTAAGGTATGAAACGATACGCAGATCTCCATGTTCACACGAATCACTCCGACGGATTGTATACACCGGAGCAGGTTGTCAAGATCGCCATAGAGAAAGGCATTAAGGTCCTGGCGATAGCCGATCATGACACAACAACTGCCTACGACGAGGCGCTCAAGTATGTAGCGGAGGAGGAACTTACCTTAATCCCGGCTGTAGAATTATCGACGGCACAGAACGGCACAGAGCTGCACATTCTTGGATATCTAATGGATCACAAGAACCCCGCCTTTGCGCGGAAAACGAAGGAGTTCCGACAGGAACGACTGGTGCGTGGAGAGAAAATCGTCGAGAAACTGAATGAACTCGGAATTGAGCTTTCGATGGATACAGTTCGCAGAGTAGCCGGCAAGTCGACTCTGGGCAGGCCTCATATTGCCGATGCTCTGGTCGAGCAAGAGTATGTGAGAACTTTCAACGAGGCTTTCGCGCGTTACCTCGGCTACCATGCGCCGGCTTATGTCCCTAAGTTTCACATAACGCCTGAGCAGGGTATTCAGATAATCCACGAGGCAGGTGGCGTGGCTGTACTGGCGCATCCCGGCACATTAGCCCGCGACGATCTGATCCCCGGGCTTGCGAGTGTGGGCCTTGACGGTATCGAGGCGATATATCCGCTTCACAGCCATCACGTAGTGAAGAAGTATATGACAATGGCTGCCGATCTTGGTTTGATTTTTACAGGCGGCTCCGACTGCCACGGACGGCCTGACAGCAGGATGGCGATTGGATCCGTAACTGTGCCAAAGCAGTGCTATGATGATCTGCTGGCGGTAAAGGAAAAACGTAGCTCGTAAGGAGAAATCGTGAAAAGACTAATAATCGTTGTGGCTATTATTTCGACCGCATGCTTCCAGTCAGCGCTGGCTGAAGGTCTCAGCGCTGAAAAGGAGCAGCAACTCCTTGAGGTGATCGAGGGATGGGGCTCAGGCAATCCTGACGTTTCCCTGTCTCACTTTTTTGGATACGAACCGGTCAAATGCGCAACGCCCGAGATACTGACAATCCAGTACTACGTGGAAAATGCCTCGCTCAGAGTCCAGCAGGCATATGAGCAGTTTATCAACCCGAGGCCGGAAAGTGCCGCGCCCTGGAATTATCCATCCGCGAGTGGGCGGTTTCTGGTTCACTTCGCTAAGGAAGGTCCTCACGCCCCCTTCGGTTCTGACGGCACATCCGTCCCCGATTACGTTGTCTCCGTCGCGCGAATTCTCGATTCTGTCTGGGGATTCGAGATTGACTCGCTCGGATATGACACACCCCCCGTGGACGATTTCTACGCGGAGGGCGGTGATGCACGATACGATGTGTACCTGTTGGACATGATCACCATGGGAATGGGCGACGCATACGGGTATTCGGTGCCGGAGAAGGCGTCCGGCAGCTCATATACATATACAAGTTATATCGCTATCGAGAACGATTTCGCAGAGATAGACGCGTACATTGATAAACCGCTCGACGCAGTACGTGTAACTACCGCTCATGAGTTCTTTCACGCAATTCAGTTCGGATATGATAGGCTAGAGTTCGAGGATCCGATTGAAGGACCTCGCCATCACTGGTTTGAGATGTCCGCGGTCTGGATGGAGGAACAAGCCTATGACGAGGTCAATGATTACTATCTGTACCTCCCGATATATTATGAGAATGTGCATCTATC
>DAOVLC010000018.1 GCA_030631455.1 Candidatus Zixiibacteriota bacterium | reverse complement strand
GATACGATCGTGATACGACTCGTGATGCCTGACTATATCGAAGAGGTCGAGAATGAGATGATTGATTTCGACTTTGGCAAACATCGGCCTCTTGATACGAGCGTAGTCGAGGAATTCGACCAGGATGTGATTGAGCCGCGAGGATTCCTTCAGGATGAGATTCATCAGACGCTCGTTCTCGCCCTCACAATTCAGTTCATTGCTGAGCACTTCAACGGAACCTGATATTGCGGTGAGCGGGTTTCGAATCTCGTGAGCTATACTTGCCGCAAGCTCGCCAACTGCTGCCAACCGGTCTGCGCTCCTGATCCTCTTTTCTGTTTTCTTAGCTTCGGTAAGATCCTGGAATACCGCGACCACTCCCCTGACACCAAACCTCTCATCGCCCAGAATCGAAGAAGACATTCCTATGGGAATTTCCGTACCATCCGGGCCGGCCAACGTGATCTCGGTCCTGATATCATGCTGGGACGATTTGAGAACCGCAAGAATTTTCTCCGCAAAGTGTGGCATCCGGTCACGAAACACCTCGAGGCAATTCTTCCCTTTGATCTCCGTCTCTTTCAGTCCTGTGATTTTCTCCGCGGCCCAGTTGAAGAATACGATCTTGCCCATGTTATCAATTGTTATCAGCCCTGAGTGAAGATGCTGGAGTATCTCGTCCGTTTCAAGGTGTGCACGTTTCAACTTCTCTGACGCTCTGAACAGCTCTTGATCCTTAGCGCGAATTCGTTCCGCGAGATAGCCGGATATGAACGCAGCCAGATAGAAGATGCATAAATGACTGAAAACTGTGTAGAACAGATCGTCATTCGCATTATAAAGGTCCCTGAATGCTTCAATACTGAAGGCCGAGAGCGGGGTTGAGTCTATTCCAACCCATATTGCCATCGAATAAGCAAGAGAGGCAAACGTAGCCATTGACAATGTCCCGACCAGCCGATAGGCTAAGGACGCCGAGACAATCGTGAGCACAAACAGCCCGGAGAACGGACTCGACAGTGAGCCGGAGTAGTAGACCATGAAGGCCTCGATAGTCAACTCCGAAAGAAGCTGTAGAGCGATAAGGTACTTCGAAACCACTGCGAAGGCGGCGCGCCTCGCAAAAAGCATCGAGATCAGAAAGAGAAGCGTGATCGAACAGTAGGCGAAAAACGGTCCGTATAGCTCAAGATGAGAGCGGAGCGATATGACAATGCTGCCGAACACAACCAGGAAAACCACCAGCCGTAACGGCATGAACCATGTGTTTCGCAGTTCGATCTGAAGTAGCGGTTTTCTTCTCATGGTAAAACCAGGCACCTCGGCACAGAGCTGCAGACGCCTGGTCTCTCACAAATCGTGTTAACCGATCTTGCCGATTATATCGAACATCGGCAGATACATCGCGATAAGGATTCCACCTATGACTGCGCCCATTACGACGATCACTACAGGTTCGATCAGGGATGTCAATGCAGTCACCGCCGCATCAACCTCCTCGTCATAGAAATCCGCAATCTTGTTGAGCATCTCGTCGAGACCGCCGGTCTTCTCACCAACCGAGATCATCTGAACCACCATAGGTGGAAAGACACCGGACTCTTTAAGCGGTCCGGTGATCGTGTCACCCTCAGCAATGGCTATGGTCGCCTTCTTGATGGCGTCATGCACAACCCTGTTTCCCGCCGTCCTGGCGGTAGTGTCGAGCGCGTCGAGAATCGAAACACCCGATGATATCAGAGTACCGAGAGTTCTCGAGAACCTCGCGACAGATGATTTCCGGATGAGAGTGCCGAGAGCAGGCAACATCAGCTTAAACTTATCGAGATTGAGGCGGCCCTTCGAGGTTTTTCCATACAGCTTGATTGCCGTAAAGACCGCAATAGCACCCAGGACCATGACCAAGAAATAATCGTTGATGAAGTCAGATAGACCCAGGATGATCAGAGTCGGCCCCGGAAGGTCAGCGCCCAGATCACTGAACATTTTGGCAAACACCGGGACAATGAACTTCAGCATGGCAATTGTGACACCGATGGCCACAATCGATACGACTATCGGATAGACCAGCGCTCCTTTGACCTTGCGGGTGAGCGCATCGGCCTTCTCCCTGTAATTCGCGAGTCTGACCAGAATCGTATCGAGTGCGCCTCCGACCTCACCGGCCTCGACCATGTTGACATACAGATCATCGAACACTTTCTTGTGTTTGCGCAAGGCCTCTGAGAGTGTCGTGCCGCTTTGCACGGACTCCTTGACCTCACCTACGATCTTCCTCAGCTCTGGCGCTTCCATCTGTTGTGAGAGTATGTCGAGACATTGAACCATCGGTAGTCCCGCGCCAATCATTGTAGCAAACTGGCGCGTGAACCGCGAAATGTGAATCTTCTTAATCCCGGTTCCGATTCTAATGTTCAAATCCGACGGCTTTCTTGAAACCGACGTCACCAGGATTCGATTGCTTCTCAGCATCCGTTCCAGATCCACCCTGCTCTTAGCCTTAAGATTCCCCTGGACGACTGTTCCGGAAACTGACTTTCCTTTGTACTCAAAAACCGGCAAGGTTACCTCCCTGCAAAATAACGGACATATTTCTAAACGGTGACTCCCTCTGTCTTGCGGGAGAGCATTTCATTCAATTCCGCTCGATTGGAGCTTCTCGCTAATGCATCTCCTATTGTTATCTTTCGTGTAAGATAAAGTTCGGCCAGACAGTCGTTCATGGTATTCATACCGAACTTTTGTCCGGACTGTATCATGCTGTATATCTGGTGCGTTTTGTCATCCCTGATGACGGCTCTTACGGCCGGGGTTGCAACAAGTATCTCGGTAGCGAGAACCCTGCCGCCTCCGATTCTCGGAATCAGCTGCTGGACAACTACAGCCTGCACCACGAATGATAGCGTCACCCTGATCTGATCCTGTTGATTCGTCGGGAAGACATCGATGATTCGGTTGATGGTTTCGGCGGCTGAGTTAGTATGAAGGGTCGCGAACGCAAGGTGACCGGTCTCCGATATTCTAATAGCGGCTTCTATAGTCTCAAGATCTCTCATCTCACCGATCAGAACGACGTCAGGATCTTCGCGCAGAGCATACTTGAGAGCGGTTGCGAAGGAACCGGTGTCGGAGTACACTTCACGCTGGTTGACTATGCAGTTCATATGCCGATGGAGATACTCGATGGGATCCTCAACCGTAAGAATGTGCTCCCGACGCTCTCGATTAATCTTGTCTATCAGAGCAGCAAGAGTCGTTGACTTCCCGGAGCCGGTAGGGCCGCACACCAGCACGAGTCCTCTCGGAATCTTCGCAAAGTCGACAACTGTCCTGGAAATGCCAAGCTCCTCGAAGGACTTCACCTTAAACGGAATTTGCCTCAGAGCGACTGCTACATTGCCGCGCTGTATAAACACATTGCAGCGAAAGCGTGACAGATTCTCGATTCCAAACGAGAGATCGAGTTCGCTGTTCTCCTCGAACTTAAGCCGCTGCTTCTCGTTCATCATCGAGTACGCCAGCTTCTTGGTCATCTCAGGCGTGAGCATGTCCATTTCGAGTTTGACAAGCTTGCCGTCAATCCTCACGACAGGCGGCACCCCTGCTGTCAGATGCAGGTCGGACGCGTTTTTCTCTGTCATCAACTCCAGTAACTCACGCAGTGAAACCATAATATCTCCCTTGTATCTATTGTCGGCTCAACCAGGCTATTTCAGCACCTCTACTGTTACCCCTCTGTTGACGTTGCCACAACTTCCTGTATGTTGGTCAATCCGCCTTTCAATTTCCTTAGGGCTGCCTGTCTCAGGGGCAGCATACCTTCCTTGCATGCCTGTTCTCTGATTTCCGGAATTGAAGCTTTGTCGAGAATCATCCTTTCGATTGTCGCTGAGATCCGCATCACCTCGAATATGCCGGTTCTTCCTATCATCCCCGTGCCGTTACACTCATTACACCCCTGCCCCTCGTAAACAACGAAATCGTCAATTTCACTTTCCGATACCCCCAGCCTTATCAACTGCTCGGGTTTCACGTCAACCGGCTTTTTGCATCTCTGACATATCAGCCTGAGCATCCTCTGTGCCATGATCAGTTTAGTCGCAGAGGCCACCAGGAACGGAGGAATACCCATGTCTGTGAGGCGGCTGATAGTCGACGGCGCATCATTCGTATGCAACGTCGAGAAGACAAGGTGACCCGTCAATGCCGCACGTATTCCGATCTCGGCCGTCTCGGTATCACGAATCTCACCAACCATGACAATATCCGGATCCTGTCGCAGAAAGGACCTCAACGACGCCGCAAATGTAAGTCCAATATTCGATTTTACGAGTACCTGATTGATCCCGTCGAAGTTAAATTCGACCGGGTCCTCAGCAGTCATGATGTTCACATCGACAGTGTTTAACTGTTTCAGCGCGGAGTAGAGGGTTGTCGTTTTTCCGGAACCGGTCGGTCCGGTGACGAGTATCATACCGTACGGAAGATGGATCGTCTCATCGAATGCAACCAGCGACTCCTCCTCGAAGCCGAGCTGAGTCAAGTCCACCATAAGTGACCTTGGGTCGAGGATACGCATGACGACTTTCTCGCCAAAGATGGTCGGCAAAACAGATATCCGGAGATCGACGGTTCGTTCTCCCATTTTTATCTTGATGCGGCCGTCCTGTGGAAGCCGTCGCTCTGAAATATCCAGATCGGCCATGATCTTTACGCGCGATATTATCGCTGCACGGTATTTGAATGGAAGCGGTGCCATCTCTATCAGCTTACCGTCCTTGCGAAATCTCACGCGGATTCGCTTCTCATAGCATTCGATATGAATGTCAGAGACACCCTTACGGATCGCATCACTGATTATCGAGTCGACGAGTTTGACGAGTGGTTTGTCCTGGACCTGAGACTGCAGATCCTGCTCTGAAGGAGCCTCGTCGCGCGAATCGATAACCTCAAGATCTGATTCTTCGATGTCTTTGATGATCTCAGAAAAGCCCAGTGTCTCTTCCGCGTAATATCGGTCAATCGCCTTCGAAATGGCGGACTCCGGCGATATGACGGGCTGAACGTTGCAGCCGGTTATGAACTTGACAGCGTCAAGAACGTAAATATTGTTCGGATCACTTATGGCGGTAACGAGCGTCCTGCTGACTTTGGAGACGGCGATTACATTGAACTTCCTGGCGATGTCCAGAGGAATGAGCTTGACAATTTCGGGATTCAACTCAAGATCGGAGAGCCTGACAGCCCCGATATTGAGCTGCCTCCCGATGAATGAGGAGATATCATCCTCATCTGAAACTGCGCCAATTCGAACAAGGATTTCATTAAGCTTTCCCTGTCCCTTCTTCTGTATCTCAAGTGCCGTATCAAGCTGGTCCTCAGTGATCTTACCAGCCTTCAGCAGCATTGTGCCCAGTTCGCTTGTCATTCCGTCGGTTTCCTTCCTCTGCTCCCAAACCCAGGCTCTACGGTTCCGCTAATCGTGGAAAATGTCGTCAAGCTTGTCGCTCGCGGATGTCGTGAATTCCTCAGAGAGACCAGCCTCCTGGGGGTCCTTCTTCGCCAAATTGGCAGAGTATATCTGCTCCAACTCGGTTGAAGCCTCCTTGGCATAGAGCCTTACCATGCCAATCGTAGTGCGGTCATCGAATACGACAACAAGAATGCTCCTGTCTCCGACGAGAGACATGTGGATGTGATCTCGTTTTCCCTGGTGGAACAGAACCGAGAACTCCGGCTCACCTACCAATCGGGCGATCTCCCTCGTGGATGCGAAGCTTCCGGCCAGAAGAGCTGCAAGCGACGTAGTATCAAGGGATTGAGTGAAACCCTGCCTCGTTACCAAGTGGCCGTCCTTGTCTACCAAAAGAGCGCATTTCGCTTCCGAACCTTTCAGAAGCCTCTTCAGGGCAACGTTTATCTTTTCGGTCTCCTCCTGGTAGATTATCACACTATCGTCTGTCACGATGTATCCTCCTGGTTTCAACCTCTCCGGAAAAGCCAGCGGAATAGGAAGAACTGTTTCTTCCTATTGCTTCCTTTCCGACGAAGCGATTCCTGCATTGTCGGAATCGCGAAAGTCTCACTTTCAAGCGATTCGCAACATGGCTCTGACGAAACGCCATCCTGCTGTTCGATAGTGCCGAGAGTTTTTTCATAGAGCCTCTCATCTGAGTCTCCGCGGACAGCCGCGAAACCGTCAGACGATTGACCCGGCACAGAAACTCGAACTGCCTGGTCAGAGCCTAATTCCTTATCTATATCATTCTCTGCTACGACCTGGATCCGATCTGTTCTCTCACCGGAGTCGACAGCGCCGCTCTCAAGAGCGACGGTTGCAACGGCCTCAACCCGCTCCGTTTGCGCATCTGTCCCTTGAGATGAGCCGCTTACGGTGTCACCGGTTGTCTCTGACGAGGAACTGCCGGCGACCAACGTAACATCCACCGGATTGGCTGCGGAATCTGCTGACGCAGCGAGATCGACCCTTGCATCATCATACCGGTCGTCTGATTCGGGACTACTCACGCTTGCAGGTTCACGAACAGGACTTGCCGTCGTATCTGTTTGAGAGCTAATGGCAACCTCCGATTGCATATTCGCCGCAACCTCTGCAGGTTCCCGCGACTCTGCTTTAGGTCTTACAACCTGGCTGGATGGAATTGTCTCATCCGGAGGGACCTGGGCATCCTCGACTCTTTGCGCCTCTGGCTGCACCAGAGTATCAGAAGACTTCTTTGCGTTATCGAGAACGATCTTGATCACGTACTTGAGTGTGTCGAAGACCCCTTTCCCCTCTGAGGCGCATGCCTCAAACACGGGCCAACCCTGCTTATTAAGGAGCTCGTTGAGCTCATCCACCGACATCACATCAGGTAGATCGCGCTTGTTGTACTGCATCACAAACGGCAGCGTGTTCAGATCGAGACCGTACTCCGCAAGATTCTCTCTGAGATTATCAAGGCTCTCAACGTTTTCGTCCGCCTTTGCACTCTGGCTGTCGGCAACAAAGACAATCCCATCGACCCCTCTAAGCACAAGTTTTCTCGTGGCGTTGTAAAATACCTGGCCGGGGACAGTGTAGAGCTGGAACTTCGTCGTGAATCCGTTTATATCTCCAATGTTGATTGGCAGGAAATCGAAGTAGAGCGTCCTGTCCGCGTCTGTGGCAAGGCTAATCAGATCGCCCTTTGTCTTTCCGGGCACCTTGTCGTGTACATGCTGCAGGTTGGTCGTTTTTCCTGAAAGCCCCGGGCCATAATAGACAATCTTGCAGCTCACCTCTCGGCTGTTGTAGTTGATGACAACCATAAACGAAGTTCTTTCTAAGTTGTTCTGATCCTTGACAATGCATGCTTCATCTCAAGCCTGACAAGCCCTATGTTGATATTCTCGTCAGCAGTTACAACCAAAATGCCTACCTTATTGCATGACAGAAACATCTTGCCATTCGCTGCCTCTATCGTAATCTGCGAGAGTCCGTCCTCGGTAAGTCTTTCCAACGACTTGTTAACATTCGCAGTAATCGACGCCGCCAGCGCTCCCACGGTCTCATCCTCGTATTGTGTGTCGAGATCGGCCGCAATGACAATGCCGTCATGCCCGACCACCATACTGCCGGTCACACCGCTGGTACGGTTAAGCTCCTCCAGTACTTCATACATGGCTTTCCTCCGCAACCTCTCTCAGTTGTGTATCGATGTATTTCTGATGATATATCCTCTTAATCATTTCGACAGCCTGACCAATCCGCACCTTCTCGAGTTCCTCCGAATTGCGGTCCGCTCCAACCAACAACCACATGTCGCAGACGGAAGACACGTGCATTCGATATGCATCAAGCGTTAGATGAAAGCGTTCCAGAACCAGATCGCCGGCTCTCGCCACACTGGATTGAATCTGCTCGCTCAGGAGATATCCTATAGGTGCCCAGATGTCCCTGAGAGCAGGCTCAACACCTGCATAAGCCACCGGCAGTCCCTCGGCATCGAATAACACGCAAAATTTCACCGCTGACAGATCGAAAACATACTGGACGGCGTCTCCGAAGTCCCCTGCGTGAACGTCTGCGAATTCGGGCTGAACCGGCCTGCCAATAATCGTCGATTGTGCAGCCGGACGACGGATCGGCTCCTGCCGTGCGGTCGACTCATCTTCGGTCGCCGACAACGGCACAATCGTAAACCTCCCTACGCTTTTCTGTCTCCCGGCATCAAAAAGCAACCTGAAGAATGAGAGGAGGATGAATGGCGCAGTAAGAGTTTGCAGCAGTATTGCGGGCTTGTACGACCACAGCCCGGCTCCCAGAGCTGCTCCCGGCTTGACACCGCTCATCATGACCAACAGGATCGCGAAGGCGATTCCCGCGGAGAGTCTGAAGACCAGACACACGATTGAAGCCGATATTATGGCCTTCGGCCTGCGAACATCCAGAAAAAGTGATACGACCAGGCCGAAGTAGAGCAACTCCGCCAAAATGTACAGGATGACCGAAGTATCGAACTTAAGCCCCAGATCGCTCGGGAAGAAGATCATCGGCAGAATTGCGAGTATGAAGAAAAGTAGCACACTGTGCCTTATTTCTCGAGCTTGTATTTGCATGTTTTCCTCTACTACTCTTTCCTGAGTGATTCTGTTATCTTCGCGAGTTTAAGTTTCAGCGAACCAAGGTTGACGTCGGATCGGCAGGATGCAACGAGGATTCTGTCGCCGAGTAAGATCACAATGAACTTCCGATTTTCCGTTTCAACCAGAACCTCGATACAGTTTTCTAATCCGATGGCGCCTACTGCCGGGGTGATGAACCGGCAGATTTCTGTGAGGGAAGCTGAATAAGCGTCAACATCAAAGCCGTCCGGAACCTGCGTCTGATCGACCATTCCGTCCAGACTCGTGAAGAACGCTCCTTCGATATTCGGGAAATTAGATATCAGCTTGAGCGCGACATCATACGTTATAGGTTCCCCAATCCACCCACTGTCCACGAGGCTGTCGAAGGCATCAGCCTTCTTCTCTCTCGACTTCGCCCGATAGAATTCCTCCGTCTCGGCGAGTTTTGCCTTCTTCTCGGCCTTCCCTGCGGCAATCCGCTCTTCAAGTGAACGGTAGAACTCGTTGGTCGGATCTGAGCTTCTTAGCTTGTCCAAAATCACCTTCGCTTTTGAATAGAAGCCGCTTTGGATGAGGATTTCGATTTCCAGGAGATCCGTTGATCTGGTTCGCCCATCAAGATCAATCGCTTCTTTAAGCTCCTGCTCCGCCCAATCGTACATCCTACGATCAAAGCTTATTTTGGCCATTACCAGCCGACCGGGAGCATAGTCCGGATGCAACCGTAATCCCTGCCTGCTGACTCTGAAGGCATGGTCCAATTCGCCCTTCTTGCGAAGTGCATCCGCAAGAGCAGCGAAAACTTGAGACTGTGGATTCTCCTTGAGAATCTTCTCGCACTTCTCGATTCGCTCGTCTATTTCGGTGGTATTTAGCATTCTATTTCCCGTGAATCCGGTTGTATGTCATTCGTCAACTAAGGACTCTTTTTATTCTCAACATTCCAATCATCACTGCACCGATGCCGACAAGTCGAATCAGCATCGCTGCCGTATCTCCCAGACTTGCGATATTTAGCATGTCGATCAGCTGCACACCCTCGGCTATGAGGAGAACCACAAACGCGATGGTCAGCAACTGCCAGGCGGAAGCCAGTTCCCCGCCTTTGAGAAGGGAGAATATCTTAAGCGCCAGGAAGATACAGATTACAACGACCAGTATTATCATTCCGACGACAAGCGATCCAGCCATGGTTGAACCTCCCAGATCCGTGTCGGCGACTGCTACACGTGGAATCGACGCAGCGGCAACACATGTTATCAATGAGAGAAGTGAACGATTCATCATTGCCTCATACTACTGATGATTTATTGCTTTTCTTTAGAACACGATTAATGTCGTTCTCCAAATCGTACTTCGAGCTTAGCGTCCTCTTCTCCGCCAGTGGAATAGAGATGGCTTTCTTGATCTCAGACTCAACTGTTTGCAGAACATCTGTGCCAAGAAGCGACTCTACAAAAGAAAGCTGTTCGGCCAGAATGTGATTAAGCCCTGTCAGAAGTCTATGTAATCTGGCTTCTTCCGGTATCTTCTGAATTGTGCGGTGGAAATTCGCAAAGTTCGTTCTGAAGTCGGATGATCCCAGCCCGGTGAAATACGCCCAGACGCCTTTACGGTACGTCGCAAGCATATCCTTGACTCTGCTGTTCTCAGGCCCCATCTTGTGCTCAAGGTTGCGCCTGATAGCGTAGAAGCAAGCAGAGTAGAGCTTCAGGATCAACCACCAGACCTGTTCTTCCTCCCTGGGGTCTCTCCGGACATCGGCTCGTTTTGACTTTGTTTCTTCGATCAGTCCGGCACCGAGCAGCTTGTATATTCCGCGGTACGTTCCAAATTCTCCTGTTGGTGAAATATTGACAATTTCGGGAATTGTTCGCTCACCGTTGATTAATGAGAGCACCTGGAATTCCTCGAGAGTAAGTTTGACCTCTCCGGACTTGGATTTCGGACCAAGCACGACCTGGAGTACGGCATCGTCCTTCGGCAAG
>DAOVLC010000136.1 GCA_030631455.1 Candidatus Zixiibacteriota bacterium | reverse complement strand
TAGCACCGATATACGCGTATCGTTCAGCCCGGTGATCGAAACATCGGTGCCGGATGAATCCGAGTTTGTACCTGCGGAAGCGGAAGAGACATGAATTTCCCAATGCTCTGCGATTGGGATAAACCCGTAGACCGGGAAATACCACTGTGTCAGATCGCGCTTATTTCCGGTGATATCATCCTCGATAGTCCATGACTGGTAGACAAACCTCGCGCTGGCAGCGGGAGGTGTGCCAAAGACAATCTGCCCAACCGCACAGTTCACGAGGCAACCTGTAAGGATTACGATAAGAATGATCAGTCTGAATGCTTGCATAATATCCAAAGCCTATGGTTCATCAGGATAGAATGTACCAGTGATTGTCACTCCGCCTCTAACTCTTGGGTGAACCCTCGGGTTATCTCCCTCTCTCGGGGCCGCCTCGTCCACCTGAAAGCCGATCACGCCATGTGTCATTCCGAGCCCGGCACCGGACTGCGGCTGCGGAACTCCGACATCCGCACGCTCAATAAGATCCGATTCGAACTCGCCTGCCGGTTCCACGCTTCCTGAGTAGTCGCCAAGCCCTGCGATTTCCTGAAGCGCACTGGATGCCGCCTCGAATTGTGGATCCTCATCAATCGCAGCTTGGAATTCCGCCTCGGCGAGCCTGAACTCTCCCTCATCGGCGTAAGCCAGCCCGCGAGAGTATGCAAGAAACGCAAGAAGCGATGTTGTCGGAATACTGTCTATCCGTAACTTCTCGTCCTCCGTGGGCACGTAACCCATTTCATCAAGGATGTTGTATGTAAGCTTTTTCTGAAGCGTGAAGAACTGCCGAAGCTTCCCGTCGACCTCATCAGGATAAGCCGCCATTCCTTTCGCCGTGTTGATCAGTCCGGCGGAAGCATGGAGATCTTCCGGCGTCGGTTGAGCCAGTTCGCCGGTTACGATCGTTGCGACACCCATTAGCTTTCCGAAGCGCGGTGCGGTCTCCCTGTCGACCATATCCGACTGCGAGAGCTTTAATTCACTTCTGATCTCGTTCAACCTCATTCTCTCGACAACGGTAATAGCGGATATCTTGGCAAGATCAGTCGTCAACATTTCCGCCAAACCTCTGCCGAGTACCGCATACTGCTGGTCAACGCTGTCGGTCTTGAATCCGAGTACTCCGACAGTATTGGCGGGAATCTTTTCGGCGTCGATCTCACTCTCATTCTGAATGACAGCTTTCACCTCGTTTCTGAGCTTTGTGTCGGAAAGGTATCTCACACGCCGCCTTACACGCGAAGACATCTCATCGTCAGGATTCGCCAGAAGATAGGCCCGATAGGTTTGAATCGCCTCAGTCTCGTTTCCAAGCACTTCATTGGACAGTCCCAGATACAATATAGTTGTACCGTCATCCGGATCGAGCAGAGCAGCCTGCTTCAAGGCGTCGACAGCCTTGTCATACTGGTCGGTTTTGTAGTAGGCAATCCCAAGCTGTCGCCACACGATAGCCTTGCCCGGTTCCCGGGCGACAGCATCCTCAAATGCGGCAATCGCTTCGGTGTAATCCCCTCGATCAAAGGCAGAACTACCCTTGTGATAGAGGTTTGCACCGCAACCAGCTATCAACAGAATCATCAGGATTGCAGCGAATAATGGTAACGGTCTAATCGATAGTCGTCTCATCCCTGACTCGTGAAAGGTTCAAGCCGTGACATCTTCTTCTCGGCTTCTACATAACCGGGTGAAATATCCAGCGCTTTCTGGTACTGCTGGAACGCAGCAACATAATCCTTCTTGTCTTCGTATGCGAGGCCACGCGAATAGTGGTAGAGCGCATCAAAGCCGGTATCCTTGCCCTCCATAATCGCTTTCTCTTCTGTCTCAGACGGCGTGACATCAAGGTTGGCAAGCATTTTCATCACTAACTCTTTCTCGAGTTTCATGACCTCATCGGACTTCCCTTCAACATACTCCGCCTTTATGATCTCGCCGGTTTCGACCTTGACTAAACGAGCATCAATTCGGAACTGCTTCTTTGAGATCTTCATGAAGCCGCCCATCAGCAACGTGTGAGCGCCCACGAGCTTGCCCAATTTCACGGCAGTACTCTTATCTACAAGGTCGCTTTGCTGAAGCTTCAACTCATCGACGAGGAAGTTGATCCGATCGCGTTCCACGACCTTCAACTGCGAGACTTTCGCGATCTCATAGATCATCATCGAGGCGAGGCCCTTCGAAAGCGCATCAAGCTGCTCATGATCGTCAGAAATCGAGTTGTTGTCGAAATACATCACGGCAATAGTCTGGATTTCAGTGACTCCGCCTTCCTGACTGACCGGAAAAGGCTTGCCTTCTCTGATCTTGTACCACAATGACATGATCTGCGGCGGGTATTCATCCGGATCTAGATCGATCATCGGATCGAGATCGACCAGCTTTTCGAGATACGCCTTTGCCTGGTCGACATAGCCCCTGCCGATCGAGGCCATGCTCAGAATCTGAAGCGCACGCGCTTCGTTGTCTTTGCTAAGTCCTTCGCCGGTCAGAATGTCGGTTGTCTTTATTATGGCATCCTCGAAATGCGCCTTGCGATAAAGCTTGTATGCTTCATCGAGCTGTTCTTCTACCCCTGTTTGGGCAAATATGATACAGGGCAACATCAAGAGAAGAACCGACACCGATGATATAACTCTTGAGTACTTCCGCATAGTCAACCCTCCAATAGTGAAACTTGTCACCGACTATGTTAGAGACTAACAAACCTATGCGCAACAAAAACTTTTACCGCAAAACCTGTCGGCCAACCGACTGGTCAGTTATCATCTGCGTCGGAGCTTGAAGCTGACCTGATTGTTCTCTCTCGCCTTTACACGAATGATTTTCGGCCTGCCAACCAATTCGTATCCGTCTTTTCTCACCAGTATCTTGTGGGGACCCGCAACGAGATCCACGGAAGTTGGAGTACCCGCCTCTATCAGCTTGTCGTCTATGAGTATCTCTGCCCACGGCTGTCTCTCCTGTCCTACGAATTCCGCCCCGATCGAGACGCGACCGGTCGGGCCGTTGAACTTATATGTTCTGGACTGAGTATCGTCGTCAATATAGACATCGTCGACGAAACTATCGTCTTTATAGTATACGGATACTCTGTGCCATCCAGACTCTATGCCTGCGATCTCAAACGGGATGTCATCGACCGTCATCCTGTTCCCGCCGAAGACAACCGTCGGTCGGTCACGGAAATCGAATGGTGAAATCTCGATCAGAAGTTTCCCGATTGGCACCGGCGTCTGATCGACCAGTTCAGCTGGCTCAGTAGAAGTCGTGTCGATTGTAGCACCTCCACCCTCAAGGCCTGAGGTGTCAGCGAGGCTGTCAGACACAGCCATCAGAGTTGAATCGGCAACTGATTCGGCATCGGAGGAAGTTTCAGGTCCCCGGAAGAACGCCAAGTATGAAACCACCGCAACCGCGATAACAAGCACCAGCGCACCGGCAATCGCAGGAACCTTGCTTCTTGTTCTCGCTTCTGTGGGTCTTTCCGGCTCGGTAAGACCATGTGTCTGGGGTGTCGGTGTCATTGGTACGGTCAGATCATTGATGGGCTCAGCACCGACAACTCTGTCGTCACCGGTCACTGGCCCCGCGAGCCGCTTGAGTTCTCTCGCCAGCATTTCCATTGAATCGTATCGATCCTCTGGCTTTTTCTCGAGCATCTTCAGCACGATGCGATCTAATTCCGGCGGAGTATCCGAGCGTAATTGAGATGGACTGGTTGGTATCTGATCGAGATGGGCACGCATCACCACAAACTCGGATTCGTCGCTAAAGGGCACTTTACCGGTTATCATTTGATAAAGAGTAATGCCGAGCGAATAGATATCCGTACGCGCATCAATCGGCCTTCCCTCGATCTGTTCGGGAGACATGTAGTGCAGGCTTCCTGCACCGGTGCCTGTCTTGGTCAGCTTGGAATCGCCGAGAATCTTGGCGATACCGAAATCGGTTATCTTGACTTTCCCGGAGCTGTCCACCATTATATTGGAGGGTTTTATGTCACGATGCACTATGCCATTTTCGTGGGCGTAACCAAAACCGTCGACCATCTGCAGCGCAGTCCGGATGATGTTATCAATCGGCATAGGCCCACTCTGCTTGATATCCTCATCCAGGTTGGACCCTTCGACATACTCCATGATGATGAAGTGCCGGTCACCCTCTATTTCGAAACTGTGAATCGTGACAATGTTGGGGTGATTGAGCCTTGCCATGGCCTTCGCTTCGCGCTTGAACCATGCGGACAGGCGCTCATTCGACGCGTATTGGGTATGCAGTACCTTAAGCGCAACCACGCGCTCGATCATCGGGTCCATCGCCTTGTACAGGACACCGAAACCACCCTCGCCGCGTTTCTCCAGAATCTCGTATTTGCCGATCATTTCGTTAGACATACTGCGTTACCTCGTGGCAAAGGAATCGCGTGATGCGTTGTCAGTCAACAAAAAAGACAAAGGGACAACTTGGTCGACGTTCGATACGGGACACCCGGAACCATAGTGAGCTACTTCCTCGGTCAAACCCGTGAATCACCGGGAGTGAGAATTCACTTGCATAAAGAGTCCCAAAGTGTTAGTATTCATTTGTAAACAGAATTGTCTATGTATCATAACTACCCATGGATTTGACATGGGGAAACCGCATTGGGAGGAACTGCTATGGTTAGGAAGATGCTATTGGCGATGTTTGCCATTTCGATGCTGATAGGCAGCCAACTTCAGGGACAGACGGTCAAATGTACATGTGCCGAAGTAGGCGGGAGTGGGATAAGCGATTGTGAGAGGGTATTGCGGTATACGTATGAAGTCGATCCGCAGGGCAGCCAGGTTGTCTTGCTAATTATCGGCACTGAAGACGGGAATGAAGACAACTACCATAACGTCTGTATGCCGGATGGATGGCAATTCGATATCACTACCGGCGCAGAGCCCGGGAGCATGCCACACTCGTGGAACAAGACGCCCCACGGCGACGCCTCGCCAACGCCCGGAGATGACTGCCCATTCCAGATTGGGTTTGCGGGGCCGCCGCTCCTAACGACACCGTTCACGTTCGGGTTCGACCATGCCGGAGAGGCGCATACAGTGACCTGGGTCTTGGCGGTTGCTGGCGGAGGTGCCTCGGCGGACTGGGATCAACCGGTCGGCATGGGAGAAGGGCCTGTTCACGCCCCCGCCGAAGCTGCCGAGTGGCGTTTGCCGGGATTGACGACATGGGGTGTAATCGCCTTGATTATGCTTCTGCTGCTTGCAGGAGGCTATGCGGTGCGTAGGAAGAGAGCAACGTCGAT
>DAOVLC010000360.1 GCA_030631455.1 Candidatus Zixiibacteriota bacterium | reverse complement strand
GGTCGTCGGTGTCGTACTTGTGTCGACCGCGTCGGCGGAACGATACGAGGCGGTCAAGGAATCTCTTGCGAAGGGTAAACTTCTTGAGGCAGGCTCGGAGCTTGAAGAGATACTACGTGATGACTTCATCGACGCAGCGGGATTCTACTACCATTCAAAGATCGAACAGAAAGGTGATCTGGCCGTAGAGTTCCTGCAGAAAAGTCTCGATTTGTGCGAAGACGATTGCGGCCCGATTCCCGCCGAGCTTGCAGATGCCTACTATGCACTTGGAAGGTACCAGGATGTTGCCTCACTCTACAAGGATTACAGAAAGAAGATTGAAAAGAAACCTGAGAACCTCAAGTTCTTCTGGTTCGCAGGAATGTCATTTATCGAACTGGGCGAATATAAGGCTGCCGAGAAAGCCTTCAAAGAAATAGAGAAGGGATTCGACCGCGTTTATCTCTCAGGTTGGGGAACACTTGGAAAAGGAAGTGTTAAGGCGGAACGAGGGAAGGTCAACGATGCAAGATCTGTGCTCAGGCCGCTCATCTCATCGGGAGGCGGAATATCCGCTCTCGCCATATACAACAGAGCCTACCTCGCGTCTCGCTCCGGAGACAAAGATGATGCGCTGTTCGGATATGATATACTCGATCAGCGGTTCGGCCGGTTCCTTGGGAGTTCCGAGTTAACCGGGTCGATTCGTTCGCAAAGGTCCGGGCAACAGGGTAGCGCGGATGACCGGCTCACAGATATTATCTACACCATCGAGACTGGGGTTTTCGAGGATAAGTTGGAAGCCGACAAACTTGTTGGAAAGCTCAAGGCCACGAAATGGTCAGCGCACCTTGTGGACAGAGTTTCGGATGACAACAAGTGCTGGGTGGTAAGGGTCGGCATCTTCAGATCAAAGCAGTCCGCTCAGGAGACGAAAGTAAAGCTCAAAGGCCTGTTTCCGGGCAGCTATCAGGTGGTGATCAGATAAATGGCAGAGAAACTGACGCCGTTGATGGAGCAATACAACCGGATCAAGAAGGAGTATCCCGACAAAATACTCTTTTTTAGGATGGGGGATTTCTACGAGATGTTCGGTGAGGATGCCCGCAAGGCTGCACCGATTCTCGGAATCGCGCTGACATCACGGGCTCACGGCAAAAATGGTGACATCCCGCTCGCGGGAGTGCCGTACCACGCTGCGGAGAAGTACCTGACGAAGCTTGTGGAGGCTGGCGAGAAGGTAGTTATCTGCGAGCAGACGGAAGATCCGAAGCTTGCGCGTGGTCTGGTCAAGCGAGAGGTTGTCGAGATTATTACGCCGGGAACGGTTGCGCTCGAAGGTGCGCTCGATACCGACAGCAACAACTACCTCGCAGCCGTCTGCATGGACAACGATGGCGTGGGACTCTCGTTTGTCGACCTGACGACTGGTGAATTTCTTATCGACGAGCCGGATATCCTCAATCTGGCTGACCGCTTGATGAATCTGCAGCCAGCCGAGATTCTTTTGCCTGATGACAATGAGGAGTTCCGGATAACCGTGAACAAGCTGAATCTGAAGACATCGGTGACACTTGTCGAGGGCTGGAAGTTCGATCGTCAATTCTCTCATGAAAGGCTCTGCGAACAGTTCGGAGTTGTATCGCTTGATGGATTCGGTCTTGATGGTGTCACCTCTGGAATATCCGCAGCAGGTGCTATAATCGGCTATTTGCACGAGACCAAGATGGGAGCCTTGAAGCATATCAGCAGAATCTCCCGCACCGCAGACAGTCGGTGCATGTTTCTCGACAATGCCACTCTGATAAACCTCGAAATTGTGCAGGCCTCGGATGGTACGAATTCCCTCTACAATCATCTGAATCTGACTCGCACGCCGCTGGGTGGGCGACTTTTTCGGAAGTGGCTTATGGCGCCGCTTGTAGACAAGGCGAAGATCATGTCACGGCAGGAGGCTGTCAGCGAGTTGCATGCGGACAGAGCGGAGCGAAAGACAATCGCTTCCGTTCTCGACCGAATCTCAGACCTCGAAAGAATCGCCGGCCGACTCGGATCGCTTCGGGCATCACCGAGAGATTTTGTCAACCTGAAAAACTCTCTTCATGCCTGTCTCGACCTCCACGGCGAGACAACGCAACTTAAGTCCGAACTGTTCTCTTCATTCGATATTCAGCCGAAATCACTCGACGGAATCGCACAGTTGATCAACAAGGCGATAGTTGATTCGCCACCGGGAGTTTCATCGGAAGGCGGCATAATCAAGCCGGGTTACGACGAGAAGCTCGATCAAATGAAGGAAGATATTCGGACATCGAAAGAGTGGATCGCATCTCTTCAAGCCCGGGAACGCGAGCGAACCGGCATTCCAGTCCTGAAGGTCGGATACAACAAGGTCTTCGGCTACTACATCGAGGTTACAAAACCACATCTCTCGAAAATCCCCCCAGACTATGTTCGGAAACAGACTCTTGTCTCGGCGGAGAGATATGTAACACCCGACCTGAAAGAAAAAGAAGAATTAGTCCTGAAGGCCGAGGAGAAGATAAACGGTCTCGAACTTGATCTCTTCGAAAGGCTCAGAGATAAGCTCTCCGACAGCACGGCGTTAATCCAGTCTGCTGCACTCTTTGTCGCGGTCATAGATGTTGTGAATTCATTGGCGAATGTCGCTGAGAAAAATCGATATGCTCCACCGGAGATCAACGATTCGTCGATATTGAAGATAGAAGGCGGGCGTCATCCCGTGCTGGAGAATCTGCTCCCATCGGGGAGTTTCGTGCCGAATGATACCGAGATCGACGCTGGTAAGTCGCAGATTCAGATCATAACCGGACCGAACATGGCGGGCAAGTCGACCTATCTTCGACAGGTCGGCCTGATAGTGTTGATGGCGCAAGTCGGATCATTT
The DNA here is from genome assembly GCA_030631455.1 of Candidatus Zixiibacteriota bacterium. Lineage (GTDB taxonomy): Bacteria > Zixibacteria > MSB-5A5 > JAABVY01 > JAHJOQ01 > DAOVLC01. The sequence goes on along the minus strand of DAOVLC010000360.1, from coordinate 62 downwards.
GTCCCGGCGGATGCGGTCTCGATAGGCATCGTCGACCGGATATTTACGCGAGTTGGCGCGGC
>DAOVLC010000236.1 GCA_030631455.1 Candidatus Zixiibacteriota bacterium | reverse complement strand
GTGGTGAAGAACGGCTCGAATATCCTGTTTATGTGTTCAGCCTCTATACCGCTTCCCGTATCTTCGATGTTGATCTCTGCGCAACCGGAGAACTCACCGAGCTGGGGTGACTGTTTGGTAGTAATGTGGAGCATTCCGCCCTCAGGCATAGCGTGCTGGGCATTCAATATCAGGTTCGTGAATACTTGTTGCAGCTGACTAGCGCTTCCATTGAGCGCCGGCAGATCCTTCGAGAAATCTCTGGTGAGTTCGATGTTATTCAGATCGAGCTGGTGCTGAATCAAAGAGATGGTATCGTCCAGCATCGAGTTGAGATCGAACTCTTCCCACTCCTTCTTATCTGACGATCTCGAAAACTTCAACAGATTCCTGATTATGGAGCGGCAGCGCTTTGCCTGCTGCTCTATGTCCGAGAGATACCGGTGCAATGAATCGATATCCTTGGCCGTCACAGTCTCCGGGGTTGTTTTCGACATCTTCTCCAATGCGAATTGCGCATATCCGAGAATTCCACCCATTGGATTGTTCAGTTCGTGCGCGACCCCGGCAGCGAGTTGCCCGATCGCACTCATTTTCTCTGACTGTACTAACTGAGTCTGTGCAGCTTCGAGTTCGGCGGTTCGTTCAGCGATCTTCAATTCGAGCGTCCGGTTGTACATCTCGATTTCCTCACGGGAATTCCGGAGTGATTCGACCATTACATTAAAAGCGCTCGCAAGTCTGCTGATTTCGTCGAGGGAGCCTCCCTTAACCAGATGCGATAGATCACCTTCCGCAATCCGCTCCGTCGCGGAGACAAGGTCGTCTATCGGCTTGATAATGACATTTACCATAAGCGTAGTAAGTACAATAACCGCAAGAATGACCAGGATCATTATCAGAACGATCATCTTGGCAGTATCATAGATCTTGCGGTACATTTCTTCGAGAGAGATGCCGATTCTCACCAGACCTATTTTGTCCAGGCTGGCGGCAAAATTATCATCATCGACGGTCGTTGCGCCGAGATCCTCCAGCGATATGTCGAAAGTCCTCGTTCGAACAGGGAAGGTGAAATCAACGATATCCAGATCCAGATCCGGCACAGTCCTGTAAGAGGTCTCCGAAGTATCGGAGAGATAGTGTTTGGCAAAATCCCTGCTCGCGATCCACTTTATTAGTTCCTCAGCATTCAACTGATCGAACTGCTCGAGTATATTGCCTGCGCTGTCCTGTACCACCGCATAGACTATGTCGTCCTGGAGAGTGAGGGCATCGAGTACTGTGCTCAGCTCCATTGAGTTCTCTGTCAGCACCCCATATTCGCAACTCTTGGCGATGTGTCTGACGGTGGTCTCACCCCGCTTCAATACCTCAAGCTTTACTTCCGTTCTGAGATGGTTGAACAGGAATCCACTCAATATGGCCGATGCGAATATGATCAAACCGGATATGGCGGCCAAGGCCTTAAAACGGAGGCTTGAGAATGACATGAGCCGTCTCATTCGTAAACCTCCTTGGCCACGGTGTAGAAATCCGGGTTAACCTGGATTCTCAGCTTTTCCGCGGTATTGCGGTTAATGTACAAATATGGAGCCTCCGGTGTTGTGATCGGGAGTTGCCCGGGACTTGCTCCTTTGAGGATCTTTCCGACAAGTTCGCCTGCCTGCAGCCCTATGAACTTATGATCTACGGCAAGGGCGAAAAGCGCTCCTGATTTCACAAACGAGGGCGAGAAGCCCATGATCGGAATCCTGTTTCTGAAAGTTTCGAGCAGGATATGTTTGGTCGACTGCGGCGTATAGATTAGTTCATCCGGAATCGCCCAAAGGCCGTCACACGATGTGATGAGCGAATCTACGGCTTTTGGCACATCTTTCGCCGAGACTACCTTGAATGGAATCAGTTCGATCGAGTGTGTGGCTGCCCATTGGATTGCCTGATTGACGATGTATTTCGTCTGACCGCTGTGCATCACTCCGATTTTCCTGATGCTCGGCACCAGTTGCCTGAACTGCTCAAGCTGAATATCGACTGCGATATCAAGCGATGCGCCTGTCAGCATATCGCCGGGGAAATCGTAGCTGTCGATAAAACCGCTTGTGACAGGATTTAGAACTGATGCGAAAACAATCGGAGTATCATCTATAAGCGTCTTTGCCAGACGGGTACTGCGCGAACCGACTGTGACCACGACATCAGGGGCGAATTCTGACTTCTTTCGATCTAAGGTCTCTCTTTCATTCTCGCTGGGCGTAGCTGTTATGATTTCGATCTGGGCGGTAATCCCGCAACCCTTGATACCCTGCTTAATTCCCTTTATCGTTCGTAATGTGGATTCGTGCTGGTCTCCGCAGATCAGCAGAATTCTTGCATTCTCGGCTACTGCCGACTCACCGAAAAGCAGACAGGCTGCGACTATGACTGTGCGGAGGATTGACCTTATGAGCATCGTTGTCTTTTATCCTAAACCACTTCTTACGGCGATTTTAATTGGCGATTCCCAACTCCTCAGGTCTGTACGCCTCAACAGCTTGAGTGGCACGGTTCCTGCGGCCAGGAGAACCGGCTTTGCGTAGGTTATCGGCAGCAAACTGTCTCAGCTTGAATCTGGTATGGCTATTCCACTTAACTTTGCGGGCGATCTCTCCGGTGATTTGTCTCATTTCCGGACGATTGGGGAGATGAGCGCTTTGCAACGATTGATAGATCGATCAAGGCTGCTAAAGTTTAGGGATGCACTGTCGATAATTGTTGCAGTTAGAGACAACTAAGCACAGACATCGGGTTTAACAGTTCACTCTTAGGACTTTGAACGACTTACGTAGCACAAAACCGTAGGCCCTATTTGATGAGGCAAAACGCCGAGGTATCTGTAATGAAATTATCGAGATACGTTTCCGTTTCGCTCTGGATTGCGGCTGTCATCATTTCTCTATTGCCTGCAGTCGCCACAGCAGGAACGGCAGGAAAAATCGCGGGTACTGTCTATAGTATAGAGACGGGAGAACCGCTGGCGGGGGCAACAATCAAAATCGAGGAGATCGACCTCGTTTGTGTCTCTGACACAGATGGTGAGTTCTACCTTATTAATGTACCGGTAGGAACATTTACTCTGTCCGCCCGGTCGATCGGATACACCACTCTGGCCAAGTCGGAGGTAAAAGTGCTCCTTGACTTGACCACACCGATCGATTTCAAGCTCGACCCGTCCACTATACCGACCGGTGAGGTAGTAAGGGTCACAGCCGAACGACACATCATCCAGAGGGATCGGACATCATCGGTCAACGTACTCACGCGTGACGAGCTGAGGAACCTGCCAAATACCCAGACGCTCGAGAATATTATTGAGATAACGGCGGGTACGGTGATTGACGCTTTTGGTCAGCTCCATATCAGGGGCGGCCGTGATGGCACGAACAGTTACTACTTCGACGATATCCCGGTACAGGATCCATTCTATGGTGTCGCCGCGACACGTATCTCGCCCGATGCTCTCGAAGAGCTTGATGTGGTTCCGGGAGGATTCTCCGCGGAATACGGCGAGGCGCTCTCCGGAGTTATCAGCGCCATGACTCAGGAGGGTTCAAAGGAATACCACGGCAAGCTAAAGCTGTATGACGGGCTGACAAAGTCCTACGACGTTAATACCGGAGATTTCAGTAGCGAAAGAAGGCTGGGTCGCAACAGCGGAGTGGCCAATCTCGGCGGGCCGGTGCCGTTTCTGTATGATAAGCTCAAGGCGACTTTCTTTGCTTCCTCCGAGTACCGAGATATTGAGGGTTATCTACCTCACAATCACCTGAATTCGTACTCGCAGACCGGCAAGCTGGTTTTCAAGCCGCTACCCGACATGAAAGTGAATATAATCGGCAATTACTACAGAGACAGGCAACAGCGATATGTACACAGGGACGTCAACAGCATATCGTATGACTTCAACCTCGACGGGTCTGGTCTCCGGAAAACTGAATCATCAAGGCTCGGGATACGGTGGACCTATACCCCAAGAGAGAACATGGTCGTAAATGCACGGCTCAGTCACTTTGAGAGTTGGACCAAACTTGCTCCGGAACATCTCTGGGACAAAGATTACAGAGACTGGCCCGGTTACTCCGTGGATCAGTACGGAACCTATGATGGAGACATACACGAGGAAAACTACAACGCCGACACCCTGTACTTCAGATCAGGGTATACGACCGGCGATGACTACTATCCTGTTTACGCCTTCAGGAAGAACTCCTAC
>DAOVLC010000259.1 GCA_030631455.1 Candidatus Zixiibacteriota bacterium | reverse complement strand
GCCCGAACCGGATAAATTCTTCACTTCAGCCACTAAGAAGATTGGGCTCGATCTTCTAATAAAGAGAATCGCTGAACTGGCCGAAGAAAGTAAAGAAGATGTGTACTCTTCCGGATAATGTATGAGTAAGAATCAGGTTTTAATAGTAGACGACAATCCGAATATGTCGGCTTTGCTGTCCGACATGCTCGATGTCTTTGACTTGTCCTCCATGCAGGCGACCGGCGGTTTGCAGGCACTTGATCTGCTTGCATCCGAGAAATTCTCGATGGTGATTACCGATGTCAGAATGCCCGAGATGTCCGGGTCGCAGCTGTTACGTTCCATTAAAGAAAAATACCCCGGCCTTCCCGTTGTAGTGATCTCAGGCTACAACCTCGCGAAAGAGGAAGACACTCTCATGGCCGATCTCGCCGATGCATTCATCAACAAACCATTCCGGATGGATGACATCGAGCGAGTCCTTCAAGAGTTCTGCACCGACAGGTAATCTCTTGCCGTCAGTAGGCGACAGCCTCTCCAATTTAGCTAAGCCTGGCACATTCTATTCGGGCGCAACGGCACAGTCTCGGCAAAACTGACTTCGCAAAATAGCCCTGTTCACACGCCGGTTCCGCTCTTCGCTCCCTTCAGCACAATCACCGGCGCTTCGGCACGGCAGCCGAGCCTGAACGGGAACCAGTGGCCGACACCTGCAGACGTATAAAGTTGGGACTTTCCGTCAATATAATGCCCCCAGAAGTAGTTGGGCGGATCGGTCGTCTCGAATATCGACCTGCCGCCAATACCGATCTGCCCGGCGTGAGTGTGCCCTGCAAGTGTTAACTCGACGCCCTGCCGTGCAGCTTCGACAAATCCGCGCGGACGATGAGACATAATTATCTTGAATGCATCCGATTGCGCTCCGGAGAGAGTCTCATTCACCGTCCTTTGAAGAAAATCGTCGGCGTTCGTCCAGAGTGAAGCCGGATCGTCGGCCCCGCCGACGTAGAGATCGACTCCATCGACGTTTATGGTCTGGCCTGAGTTCATGAGCAGCGGGATATCGCTGCGGGCATGCGCTGCGCGTGACAAATCCAGCCCGTGGTAGTACTCATGATTGCCAATCGACGCCCAGCAGCCATGTCGCGGTTTTAGCTCGCCGATCATGCTCAAAGTGTCATCGAGTAAGGAGTCTACATCACATATATCTCCGGTCACAAGGATCATGTCCGGACCGAACCGTTCAGCATCTGTCAGCAACTGTTCGAGACCATCAAGCTGAAAATACCGTCCGAGGTGCATGTCTGAAATATGAAGTATGCGGAAGCCCTCGAGTTGATCGGGAAGGTTGTCATAGATCAGTGGAAGCTCATAAACTCTGACACGCCCAAATGACACGCCGAATCCCGTAACGCTGGATCCGACCGCAATGGCCGGGAAAATCACCGCGGAAGACCTGAGAAAATTCCTGCGACTGTTCGAGAAACCGGAATCTGCGGCTTCGGCCGCTCTGCGGGATCTTTTTTCGACAAGATTCGCTAATGAATTCATAACACCGGACAGGGGCAGTGAAGCAACGAACCCTATCAGCAAAACGAACACGAACGAGGCTGTTGTCATTCCCACCGCAATGAGAAAGTAAGTCGATGTGAAAAACCCTGCAAATCCGACAAGCAAACAGAGGATACCGCACACTGGCAGAAGGAACGCTGTTATCCGTATCCACCTGATCTGCCACCATCGACGATTCAGGAAGCGTAGCGTAAGGACAATAGCAAGTCCGAGTATCAGAAACGCTCCGATTATGACGAGGATAAAGTACATTCTTATTAGCCTTCGGGTTCAGCCTATCCCAAGTATCTCCATCATGCGCAAAAGTCGGGTGCAGATCAGGATTTGTCAAGGGTTTTGAAAACAACCGACACGAATCCAAAAAAGCCATTGCCGCTCGCGTTGTGTTCGCATATCTACAGAGTATGCTCGTATCGGTGTGGCAGGCAACTGACGCGGAATATCCGAAAACTCCGCCGTTCCATCCGTCGACATCATATCCGGAGGCGATGTTTCCCGAGGTGTGGCTGGAACCGAACGCTGCTTATGATGGTGTGAGGCAGCTCTTCAGATTGCACGGCCTCGATCAAGCTAACTTCGGCAAGAAATCCTGGAATCCACTCGGCGATATTGTAAAGCGGGGCGACACCGTTCTTGTCAAGCCGAATTTGATCAAGGAGAATCATCCGCGCGATCCCAATGGTTGGATCTACATGATGACGCACGGCTCGATCATTAGAGCGGTCTGTGACTACGTGGCAAAGGCGATGGGCGCCAGAGGGAAGATTATTGTCGCTGATGCTCCGCAAACTGATTCGTCATTCACTGAGATATGCAGGATTCTAAATCTGTGGGAATTGCGGGAATTCTACAGATCGAAGGGCGTCAATCTTGAACTGGTCGATCTGCGGAAATACGAGTGGGATTCGGTGGACGATGTCGTAGTATTGCGCAGAGACCTTGCAGGCGACCCGAACGGCTATGTGAAATTCGATCTCGGTCAAAACAGTCTGTTCCATGGTCATTCAGGGGAAGGCCACTATTATGGAGCAGACTACGACACCAAAGAAATCAACAATCATCATCACGGCTCGACACATGAGTACGTGATCTCCGGATCTGCAATCAAATGCGACGTGTTCATTAACCTTCCGAAGCTCAAGACCCACAAGAAAGCAGGCGTGACTCTGAGTCTGAAAAACCTCGTCGGCATCAATGGTGACAAGAATTTCCTCCCGCATTATACCGAGGGAACACCGTCAACAGGTGGAGACCAGTTTCCTGACGGTACGCTCGGTCGCCGTGTTGAGTCGGTCGGACTCAAGGCGTTCAGAAGAGTAGCGCTTGCTGTCCCCGGAGTCGGTCCGTGGACATACAGGCAGGCGAAATCGATAGGTCAGAGATTTCTCGGCGCGACATCGGAAGTCATACGGTCGGGCAACTGGTATGGCAATGACACAACCTGGCGGATGTGTCTCGATCTGAATCGAATCCTCATGTACGGGAATGAAGACGGCTCGTTCAGCGAGGATTCTCCCGGTTCGCGCAAGAAGTACATATCGATCATCGACGGTATTGCAGGCGGAGACGGAGACGGACCGATAGATGTCGACCCGGTACCATCACGGGTATTACTCTTCGGGACTGATCCGGTCTGTCTCGACTCTATCGCTGCAACGATAATGGGGCTCGATCCCGAAAAACTGGCTGTCGTTCGCGAAGGTTTCGGCCTTGAGAGCTTCAAGTTAACCGATGATTCATTCGATACAATAGACGTGGTCAGCAATAACAAGAGTTGGTGCCACGCATTTCGCGAGTTCGATCATTCGACTGTGCTGCATTTCCGCCCTCATTTCGGGTGGAGAGACAAAATCGAACTCTATTGAGATCATGTCGGCCTGGGGCACAAATGATAGTCAAATTCAAGAAGCTATACTCTAACTCTCCTGACTTTGTGAAGCAGTCCGTACGACTGATTCCATTCCGGTACAGGATTGGGAAAGCTTTCAGAGAAACACTCAGATTTCTTGCGGAGTCCGACAGCTGGAGTATGGAGCAATACAGAGCCTACCAGAAAAGAAGGCTCGCGAAACTGCTTCGGCTTGCTATAGGCCATGTTCCGTACTACACCCGTTACAGGAGGCTGCTCTCCAAGGGACCATTCGAGATTCTTAGCGAGATTGAGCCAATCACGAAGAAGCAGATACAGCAGAATCTCGACCAGTATCTGTTGCCGGAGAACATGCGTGGTAAGTGTCATGTTACGTATACCGGCGGGAGCTCGGGGTTTCCTTTGAAGATGTATCTGAATGACGACGCAGTCGAGATCGAATGGGCATTCATGATCGCGCAGTGGATGCGAATCGGCTACAGACCGGGCGACAAGCGGGCCGCTTTCCGCGGGGTCGAGTTTAAGGAGAGCAGGAAGTCCTCTGTTCTGATGAATCCTGTGTACAATGAAGTGAT
>DAOVLC010000026.1 GCA_030631455.1 Candidatus Zixiibacteriota bacterium | reverse complement strand
GTATTCTCATGCCGACAGTGTATGGTATCGGCACCGCTTTACCGGTAGTTGTATTTGCGCTCCTGATCGCAGTGAGCACCAGACTCGTGGGCAGCATATTCAACAAGCTGACTCGCATCGAATTCTGGGCGCGTCGCATTACGGGCGTTATTTTCATACTTGTAGGTATCTACTACTGCCTCACGTATATCTTCGGATTGAACTTATGGTGAGCCAATCGGGAGATATTCTGCCAATGACCATTGCAACCAAGAGACTCTCATTTCTCAACAGGTATCTGACCTTATGGATATTCTTAGCGATGGCAATCGGGGTGGGGACGGGCTACCTCTACCCATCCATCGCCGACTTTTGGGATCGATTCAGCGTTGGCACGACCAATATGCCGATTGCGGTTGGACTCATCCTGATGATGTATCCACCGCTGGCTAAGGTTCGTTACGAGGAAATGGGGAGAGTATTCAGGGACTACAAAGTGCTGACACTCAGTCTGATCCAGAACTGGGTGATCGGCCCCATACTCATGTTTCTGTTGGCCATTACCTTCCTGCATTCTTACCCGGAATACATGGTCGGGCTGATAATGATCGGTCTGGCTCGGTGCATAGCGATGGTCATTGTCTGGAACGACCTTGCCGATGGAGATTCCGAATACGCTGCCGGTCTGGTTGCCTTCAATTCGATTTTTCAGGTCTTGTTCTATTCGGTGTTCGCCTGGGTGTTCGTCACCAAGCTGCCGCCGTTATTCGGGTTATCGGGAGCCGTCGTGGAGATCACCATAGGTCAGATTGCCAAGAGCGTGTTCATCTATCTTGGTATTCCAACTATCGCAGGGATAATCACACGATTTTCATTGATAGCGCTGAAGGGCAAGGAGTGGTATCATCGTGAATTCATACCTAAAATCAGCCCGGTGACATTGATCGCGCTGCTCTTTACGATCTTCGTCATGTTTTCTCTCAAGGGCGAGTATATCGTCAAGATACCGCTTGATGTCGTGCGAATCGCCGTACCGCTTCTCATCTACTTCCTTATCATGTTCTTCCTTAGTTTCTACCTCAGCAAGAAGGCGAAGGCCAACTATCGGAAATCCGTAACACTGAGCTTCACGGCTGCTTCCAACAATTTCGAGTTGGCCATAGCAGTAGCGATCGCGGTGTTCGGGATCAATTCGGGTGTTGCGTTTGCGGCCGTAATTGGCCCATTGGTCGAGGTGCCGGTTCTCATCGGACTTGTGAATGTGGCTCTCTATTTCAGGAGGCGATTCTTCGAGGCTTAGTACTTACGTTGCCAGGAACAAGTGGTCGACGAAGTCCTGACCGAATGCACCCGCAACACCAAGCAGCGCCAGGACGATCATCAGACTTACAAGAACGATCTTCACAAGATCCTGTCCTTTCAGACTTCCAAGCATAAGTGGCTCGCGTGAAAGGTAGGCAGAGGCCGCGTACAATTCCTCTCCCATGATCGTATAGTCACATGCCGCTATGAAAAACGGAAGCTGCTCAGGGTTAGCGGTACCGGCTATCTGGATCGCACCGATAGCGTTGCCGGTTTCCGCGAGAAGAAGAGACTCGGCATAAAACGCACCCATGAAAATGTGGGTGGCGGGTCTGTCACGCATCATAATCCCGTTGATAGCAGCAGCGAATGCGAACTGCTCGCCGGCGACGTAACGCACCATGTCGTCCCGGAACTTGTCAGCTTTACCCGCATTCATGTAAGCCGTTCTCACAACTTCCTGGCCTGCAGCAAAGGCAAGTGGATAGAGAATGGGCACCAGCAGGTCAGTCTCATACTGGGCAGTGATGTTGGCGACCCTGCTCAGAATCGAAAGCCCGGCGATGGTCTGAATATCGTCAAGATCCTGAATGCCCGGGACAAAGAGAACTGTTCGCCCCATCTCGGTAGCCCTGCCAACTGCCTCGTCGACTGCTTCGAGTCCCGGCAACTTGCGGATAAAAAGCGATGCTCCCCTCTTGGCTCGTCGTATGTAAAGCAGCACAGCAGCGGAGAAGAAGAGCAGGAGAACCAGTGCATTCGTTCGCTCAGGCCTGAACCATACGCTCGCAGTATCACCTTCCTGTGCCAACGCGGTGGTCGATAAAAGAAGTGCAAACAAAATCAGAGGAAGTCGAAAGAAGGTCATGCTTTCTCCAATGCCGATTTTAGATAATCAATCACCTTGACCGGCGATGGATCGACGCCATTGAGAATAGCCAGATAGAAACTGGCAAAATCGCCAAGTTGTATCAGTGAGAGCATCCTCGACAGCAGGCTATCTCCGTCGCTACTCAGTTCGATAGCCTCAATCTTCCGTTTGGAGAACAGACTATTGACAATTCTCATCCGAGCAGTAACTCGCAAGTGGTCGTCTATGTCTTTCAGCGTCAGGACGATCAGTTTGTCGACAAACGGTTCATACAATTCCCAGCCAACCAGTTCATTGTGGTTGAACTCAGGATAGACGTTTGCGAATGCAAGCTGCTTCGAATTCTCACAAACCTGTCCCTTGAATCGAAGTGCGACAGCGTCGAAATGATCTTGCGCGGCATAGATGATCGGAATCCTCCCGTAGATTCTGTTCGCCAACTCCATGGCGGCATTTCCTTCCGATTCGATCGAGTATTTCTCCGACCTTTTGCGGGTTGCGGAAGCGGCCTTCTCCAATTCATTGTCGCATCCCGGTACGAATCCCATCCTTGACATCAGAACCAGTAACGGAGCGAATGAGTACGCAAGCGCGGCACGAGGCATCAAGCCTGGCGGTATCTTGAGACAGTTCCAACTGTTCTCCGCAGCCATAGCTTCGAGCTTGCCGCCAGTCGTGACGCAGATAATCCTCGCGCCTGCCTTATTCGCTTCAGCTATCGCCGTAAGTGTTTCCTCTGTATTACCGGAGTAGCTCGATCCAATCGCGAGTGTGTTTCTTCCGACGAATCCAGGCAACCCGTAATGACGGCAGATCACCATTGGGATCTTCAGCCTGTCGCCAAGATAACTTCTCACGAGATCGGCGCCGATCGCAGACCCGCCCATCCCACAGACCACTACATGCCGTATGCTGCCCACATCAAGATCGGGTAGCTCGGCCTTCTGACCTATTCGTGTTCCCTCTTCGAGATAGTCCGGGAAGTTGAAGATGTCCTCGTACATCTTTCCGGGGTCGAGCTTAAGCTTCTTACTTTCCCAGTGATTGTCCTGCATATAATCGCCTCTGTGTGACTTATGACCAGCTATCGGATCTTCTCATAGTCCTCGCCGAGGAAGCTCTCTATTTCTGCAACACTTGACATGGTGAGCACCCGCCGTGAAAACTGTCGCGATTCCTCAAAGCTCATTTGTGGCAGCAGCGCTTTTACAGAGTGAATGGAGTTCGGACTCATGGAAAGTGAATCGATACCGAACCCGACTAACATTTTCGTGGCGATAGGATTGCCCGCGAGTTCTCCGCAGAGGCTTACAGGTAAGTGGTGCTCGTGCCCCGCGTCGACTGCCATCGCAATCAGCCTTAGTACCGCAGGGTGGAGTTCCCTGTACCACTTGGCCACCTTAGCGTTGCCTCGGTCGACAGCCAGAGCGTACTGCGTCAAATCGTTCGTGCCGATCGAAAAGAAATCGACTTCGAGAGCAAGTCTGTATGCCATGATAGCCGCAGACGGAATCTCGATCATTATGCCCAGCTGTGTACTTTGGTCGAATGGCACTCCTCGCCTCGTCAGGTCACGCTTCACTCCTGAAAGAGCTCGTTTCGCGCGAACGACCTGCTCAAGGCTGGAAATCATCGGGAGCATGATCCTGATATTTCCGTGTACCGAAGCCCTCAGCATCGCCCTCAATTGAGCCCGGAATATTTTCGGAACATCGAGGGAAAATCTGATGGCACGCCAGCCAAGAGCGGGATTCGCTTCGCCTTCGTTCCTAAAGTGCTCGGTGAACTTGTCGCCGCCTAAATCGAATGTTCGAAGTGTCACAGTCTGGGATCTGAACTGTTCGGCGATCTTCGAGTAGACGGCATACTGCGCCTCTTCATCCGGAAAACTGCCTGAATTCAAGTACAGAAACTCAGTTCTATACAGCCCGACGCCGACATTCTCTCCTGCGAGCTTCTCATCGTACTCGGTGGGGACTTCAAGATTCGCCTGAATCTCTACCCTGTGACCATCAATCGTGGCCGACGGTATATCTCCGATGCTCGCAAAATGCCGCCGTTCTCTCCGCTTCAGCGAATCAACTTTCTTCTTGAACGCCTTCCAGTCCTCGGTGGGTGGGGATATGGTAACCTCGCCCTTGTTTCCATCGACAAGCACTTGCTGACTCGACCTGACTCTGTCCAGGCATCCTTTCACCCCGACCACTGCCGGCAGTCCGAGCGCCTTGGCAAAGAGCACCATATGGGATGTCGGTCCTCCGGTCTCGGCAACGAAGGCAGCTACGTTCGCCTTCCGCATGCTTATGATTTCGCCGGGTGAGAAGAACGGAGCAAAGGCTATGATCGGTGTCCTGGTTCGCCGAAGCTTGATGTCCTCGAATCCGGACAGATTGTGCAGTAGGCGAGCCGACACTGAGTTGATGTCGGAAATCATCTCGCGCATATATTCGTCTTTTGACCTCGATAGGGAGCGAACTGTCTTGTTGACTTCCTGTTGGAACAGATACTCCACATTCTGGAGTTTCGCTACGACCGCCTGCTTGACTTTGGTCATGAAGTCTGCGTCTTCCAGTATCATCAGCTCGGCGTCGAATATCTTAGAGAGTTCCGTACCAACCGAACTTCGTGCCTCGTTTCGCAGGACTTCGAGTTCACTGGTGGTTTTTGCCAAAGCCCTGTTGAGTCTCCTGATCTCTGCTCTGACCTGGCTGCTCTGAATGCGCTCCTGCCTCACCCGAGTGAGCTTCTCATAGTGAATAAACGAAATCCCGCATGCCAGGCCTGCGGAAGCGGCGACGCCTCGTAGCTTTATGGTACTGAATCGATTGTCCAACTCTAATCTTCTCCGAACTTATCCTGAAAGACCTTCTCAATCGCGTCCATTGCCTGCCTCTCGTCCTCTCCCTCTATCTGAAACTTCAGCACGGCACCCAGCTCAGCCGCGAGCATCATAACCCCCATGATACTCTTTGCATTCACTGTAAGACTATCGCGTTTGATGGAGACCTCCGATTTGAATCTCGAAATCGTCTTAACAAGCTGGGCGGCCGGTCTTGCATGCAAACCCAGTTTATTGATAACCGTTATCTCCTTCTCAATCAAGTCGACGTCCCATTATACAGTCTTACACCCGATTTCACAAACTTTTTACCCGACATCTGCGTCACGGCGCCTTTGAGTTCCATCGCAAGAAGCAGTTCGAGCAGGCGAGGAACACCCAAACCTGACCTGCGAGACAGGATATCGACATGCACTGGTTCCTCTGCCATTATGTCGAATAGCTCGGCCTCCTCGGACTCTAGTTTCACAGTCGAAACAGGAGCGAACGTATCTTTGCCGGTACCCGGGATTATGAACTTTAACTCCGATAGAACGTCCTCGGCCGATGTCACCAAATGTGCTCCCTGCTTTATTAACGTGTTGGTGCCGGAACTGGTACTCGATGTGATATTGCCCGGCACGGCGAAAACCTCCCGATTTTGCTCCAGCGCATGGTTCGCCGTTAGCAGCGCACCCGATTTACGTCCGGCTTCGACGATTACGACACCGAGAGAAAGGCCGGAGATAATCCGATTTCTCCTCGGGAAATTGGGGCCTTCCGGGGGAGTTCCGGGTGGGAACTCAGATATCAGCGCCCCGTGTTCCGAGATGTCCCTGTAAAGTGACTTGTTTTCGGGCGGATATATGACATCGAGCCCGCAGCCGAGAACTGCTATAGTCCTTCCACCTGAAGATATCGCCGCTCTGTGCGATATCGAGTCTATTCCTCTCGCGAAACCGGAAACCACCGTGATACCCGCACTTGCTAATTGCCTGGCAACGTCCTCCGCCATTGACTTCCCGTAATGAGTAGCATGGCGAGAGCCGACCATAGCAACAGCCCTATCATCCGCATCGGTGATATCTCCTTTTGCGTAGAGGAGATACGGTGGGTCGTAGATCTGCTTCAATCGCGACGGGTAATTCTTAGATTGATATGTGATCAGCTTGAAACCACGATCGATGACCAGATCTATCTGCTGTTTGGCAAACTCAAGATCAGGACCTCTCCTAATTGAATCCGCTAAGTTGCCGCTTATGCCTTTGACTTTCGCCAGTTCCTCGCGACCGGCGCCGAAAACCGCCTTCGGCGTTTTGAATGCTTCCAGAAGACGTTTTATGAGAACAGGACCTAAATTGCGGACCCGGCCGAGAGCGACCCAGAGCTGAAGTTCTTCCCGAGTTTCAGTCATATAGTTCCAGTTTCTCTCCGAGCGCTCTTTTTAGCTCATCTATCCCGGCCTTCGTCACACCACTTGTTGTTATACAGTCGGGGCCGAAGGAGATCTTCATTTCGTCTATGCGATCCGGCGGCACGAGGTCGATCTTGTTCAGGGCAACAACATACGGCTTTTCGTTCAGCCTCCAATCAAAACCGGCGAGTTCTTTCTGAAGAAGCGACAGTGCCTCGCCCGGGTTTGGCTCCGATGCATCGAGAATGAACAGGAGCACTCTGGTTCGCATTATATGTCTCAAGAAGGAAAGCCCCAATCCCTTGCCGCGGCTGGCGCCTTCGATTATGCCCGGAATGTCTGCCATACGGAACGACTTGTAATTTCCAAGCTCTACTATTCCGAGATTCGGTGCCAAAGTCGTGAATGGATAACTCGCGATCTTCGGCTTAGCCTGCGAGGTGACCGCGAGTGTGGTCGATTTCCCAGCATTGGGGTAACCGACGAGACCAACATCCGCAATCAGCCTCAGTTCGAGCAGGAGCGTTTTCTTTTCGCCCTGCCTGCCCGGTGTCGCTTCTCTGGGGGCTTGGTTTGTCGGCGACTTGAAATGGACATTGCCCTTGCCGCCTCTGCCGCCCTTCACCGCAACAAACTGCTGACCATCATCAACTAAATCGAAGAGCAGATTCTCCCGATCCTGAGTATCGTAGATCGTTGTACCGGGAGGAACTCGTACTATCACAGCCTTGCCATCCTTGCCTGTTTTCTGCCCGCCTGAGCCGTCGGCTCCTCGCTCGGCAGCGTACTTCCTTCGATACTTTAAGTCCATCAATGTCATCAGGTTATCATCGACTTTGAATGCGACGTCACCGCCCCTGCCACCATCGCCTCCATCGGGGCCACCTTTGGCGATATTCTTCGCTCTGTGAAACGAGACTACACCATTGCCGCCGTCACCGGCCTCGACCTCGATTTCAACCAGATCCACAAACATCAGCCACTCTACTTCTCGAGGATGCTGAGCAGGGTCTCTCTGAGGTTGAGTTTCTCGAGATCTCTCTTGAGGATTCCTCGAAATGCGCAGGAGACCGCGCCGGTTTCCTCAGAAACGACAAGGCATACCGCGTCCGATTCCTCGGTTATCCCGACCGCTGCTTTGTGTCTCATGCCGAACAACTGATCGAACCGTGGATTCTGGGTCAATGGAAGGACACATGCCGCTGCGATCATATCGTCACCGTGGAGAACGACCGCGCCGTCATGCAACGGTGTATATGGCGTGAAAATTGTCGTCAAAAGATCGGAAGAAAGCGGGGCGTTGACCATCCGACCAGTCTCGATTATGTTCTTGAGACCGACCGCGCGCTGTATCACGATCAGCGCACCGTATCTGAGTTCCGAGAGCCGGATCACACCTTTGACCAATTCATCTATCGCCTTGTGCGACTCGAACTTGAACAGATGCTTGAAAAACCGCGAATGCCCAATCTGTGCGAGCGCACCTCTGATCTCCGGCTGGAATATTATCACAAGGACAATGAAGCCGATTGTGGCAAGGTTCGTGAAGAGCCATTTCAGACCTTCGAGTTGGAACCAGAAGGCGATGAACGCAACCAGGAGCAGAATCGTCAGCCCACTCACGATCTGAGCCGATCTGGTGCCTCGGATCAGCATCAACACCTTGTAAACGATGAAACTGACCACAGCGACATCGATAAGGTCGAGAAGCGTGAAACTCAGGAATTCGTAGTGAAATAGCTCCATAGTCTCCTTGCCGTTAACTTATCATTATAATTGATTTGTCAGCGATCTGCAAATCATTTGAGCTTATCAGGTTGTCGAAAGAAGCGTTCGTATCCGAGATGCGGGCGACGTCGCGCGGTCGCGAGGCAATCACGTAATATTAGTCCTTATATCCGCGAAACATTGCTGATAGGTCGATTCCGTTTGGGCTTAGATCAAATCTGAAACTGGTCTATCAGTTCCATCGTATCCGGGTTGATCACCTCGATTGTGATCGAGTCACCGTCAACATGAAAAAACACCACGGCGTTCTGTGTGGAGAATGCTTCGAGGTGCGACATCCACGGAGTGTCTTCCTGCCCGTAGTAAGGCGCGCCCCCGGCGCCATTGTTGATTAGCCAGATCGGGCGGAATTCGGTCAGACGATCACCCTTGTAATCATCCAGGTATATTGGCGTGTCTTCTGTGAGTCTCAACCGGTTGTAATTATGTTCGTCCCCTGTGAGAGCTGCCACCACTTTGGTACTGTGGTTCATCAGCAGATCAAGGAGTTGATCCCGACGTTCGATGATGCCTTTCTCGACCGGTTTGCATGCCACATATGGCCTAAACGAGTTGTTACCGTTATACCACATATCATCTTCGACGTGCCCGCCGTTTGGCAGAATCGGCGTATGCAGCGTGACGAAAACGTGATCGACGTTCTCGTCGTCTTCGAGCTTCTCCAACGTTGATTTCAGCCACAGCAGTTGGTTATCCATCAGGTAGCCATGCAAATTCCCGCCGATTTCCGGCACTCGTTCGATGGTGGGCGAGAACCAGTAATTCGAATTCAGAGATATCATTACGATATTGGCATAGGAGTAATAAAAAGCGTTTTCGCCGTACGGCGGGAAATCTGTAGCGTTCGGATCCGGATCGTAGGACGCCCCATCCTCGCTCCTGGGACCATTTCTCGGATTAACGAAGTTCCGAGCGAAAACCGCTTCCGCGGACTCTGTCTCGAATGGGAACCTATCGATTCTCGCCCTCTTATCTCCGTTTCTGAAATAGTGCAAGAGGCTTTCGTGGTTCCCGAACCCGGCGATGAAGGGGAAGTAACATGCAAACGGCTCGACAGACCGTTTCCAGTTGGCATATTCGAGCATGATCTGACCTTCGTCGATTGTGTAGCCGTTGATAAGATCGCCGGTGAACTGAAGAAACCGCGCATTCTTGAGATTGCATACGACTGCGATGCGTTTCATCATATAGCAGTTGACTCCCCAGATGTCTCTTTCGCCACCACCGTTATTGGCACGGCCGTCGCTGCCATAGGCGAATGTGAACGGCGAACGTGAGCCGGGTTCGGGCGCTGTACGAAAACCGTATGTGTCCTGGTAATTCCCGTACGCAGTGGTGTATGCATACTGAGTGTCCGGTAACAAACCGTGAAGTTCAATTTCGTGGTGAGTGTCGGGGCTGCTGTCGGGGAATGATTGACCATCCATAATGACGCGGCATAAAGTGGCGAAATTGGTCTCGAACGACACCACTGCGCTGTTGTGTGTCACCATGTTTATGAACGGACCTTCAACGATCGATGTATCCACTACAAACGGTCCCGTGCCTCTTATCATGATCTTACCGTCATACAGGAACTGCCCTTCAGAATCAACAATCCTGTATCCCAACCGGATGATACCGGCCTC
>DAOVLC010000235.1 GCA_030631455.1 Candidatus Zixiibacteriota bacterium | reverse complement strand
GCCTTCATTGGCTATATTCCTGTTGAAAAGGCACAGCATTAGTCGTACCGCAATTGACAACCTTAGAAGGAGAAGAATGCCATGAAAAGCGCCGCATTCGTCCTGCCTGCTGTGCTGGTGTGCCTGATCGCGGCATCTTTGACCGCGATGACACCACCTCCGAATTACCAGGTGTCGACTCCGACAGACGTGTTTCAAAACGAAGAGCAGATATTCGTCTGTCCCACGGACAGCAACATACTCATCGCCAACTGGCGTGATTTCCGCCTGGGGTATCGGCAGATCGGTGTTGGCCGGTCGACCGATGGCGGGAATACGTGGACGGATTCCCTGATAACAACCGATTTCCAGATATTCGACTGGCAGTCCGACCCCGCTATGACCGTGGATGCCGATGGCAATTTCTTTATGTGCTACCTCGACTTCGATTCCACTGCTGTTATGGCTGGAATCAGGGATTCGTCCCATATTACAGTGGTCAGATCAACCGATAAGGGACTGAGTTGGACAGGACCGGTATCTGTGGTGGATACAGTGGGACCATACTGGGAAGATAAGCAGTTCATGACAGCGGACAGAACAGACAGCCCCCACCGCGGCAACATTTACATCGTCTGGATGCGCACTCCGGTATGGCCGGACCCTCAGCACACAATGATCGCGCGTTCGACCGATGGCGGGGAGAGTTTTGACACTCTTGGTCTCGATACACTGATGACCTTTGTGAATCCGCTTGTCGGAAGGGACGGATCGGTATATGTGTTTGGAAGTGGTTGGGACTTAGCTGAATCACATGAGTCGATGATGATGATGAAGTCTACCGATGGTGGCGTGTCGTTCTCGACCGCCGTTTCAATCGCGCAAACCGACGGTCATTTCGGCACAATCGATGGCGACATCGGAGGTTTTTGCGGCCCTTATCCGGCGGCAGATATCGGCGATGGTCCTTTTGCCGGGAACATCTACGTCGCGTTCGCATCACAGGATGTCGACAACTTACCGCTCAGAGACTACAACATCGAGTTCGTCCGTTCGACTGATGCGGGGGAGACGTGGTCTGAGAAAATCTATGTCAATGATGATCTTACCGGGCCTGGCGCTACGTTCGATCAGTTCCATCCATGGCTTGTCTGCAATGAGGACGGCATTCTTGCAGTCGTTTTCTATGACCAGCGAACCGATCCGGCTAATCACTACAAGTTCGATTTGTTTGCGGCTTACTCATACGATGGCGGCGCGACCTTCACCACGAATCATCGCATCTCGGATGTTTCGATAGATCCTGACCTCTTTGTCACCAAGGGTGGACATTTCGCAGACTACTATGGCTTGGAACACAGTTCTTTCCGCGAGGACTCACCACGCGGAGGTGGGGGACTCGCTGAGTATATCTGCTGCACAATCTTCAGGGATCACGTCAACGCCGTATGGACTGATACGCGCACCGGGAACCCGAGTGTCTACGGTGCGAATTGGGTGCTCCCTATTATGCAACCGAGGCTGCTATCCCCGGTGAATGGCGATTCCGTTGCCGGCTCAGTACTCTTCGACTGGGCTGCCTCTTGGAAAGTCTATGACGACCAGTATCGGCTTGAAGTTGCTGACGACCCCGGTTTTGGTTCGATCGTGCTGTCGGAGACTATCGACAGTTCGCTGTTCTCCGTCTTGTCATCTGCTCTAACCGAGGAGGCGTTGCACTACTGGCGGGTGAAAGCGTTCAAGATATCGAGCGGTGACTCTACCGAGGTCTCTGCGACCGGCGAATTCTATGTGGGAACATGTGTGGATACTGATAATGACGGTTTCGGCGATCCGGAGCATGTCGAGAATGACTGCCCTGACGACAACTGCCCTGCGGAGTACAACCCCGCACAGGAAGACTCGGACGGCGACACTGTCGGTGATAGTTGCGACAATTGCATCGAAGTTTTCAATCCGGATCAGGTTGATTCCGACGGAGACGGCGCAGGGGATGCTTGCGATCACATCTGCGGTGACGCGAACAATAGTGATGATGTTGATATTGACGATGTAGTCTATCTGATTGCCTACATATTCTCGGGAGGCCCGCCACCCGATCCCTATGAATCCGGAGATGCAGACTGTAGCGGCGACGTGGACATAGATGATGTAGTCTGGCTCATTGCCTACATCTTCTCAGGCGGCAACGCACCGTGTGATCTTGATGGGGACGAAATGCCTGATTGTTGACCGGAGAAGCGCCGCCCGGCGGCACAAGGGAATAGGCAGAACCACTCCGCTACGCTACCTGTCCTGAGCCTTCGAAGGGTGGGTTCTGCCCTACGGGACTGCAAAAACGAAAGCCGGCGGATCTCGCGATCGGCCGGCTTAAACCAGTAGCCTGAAATTCTTAATGTAAAGAAGCACTCTCTACACTTCTTTTATCGTATCAATGCTGTATTTCTTAATCTTCTCGAACAAAGTTGTATAATCTATTTGCATTACCCCTGCGGCTTTTCTCTTGTTGCCCTTTGTCTGTTTCAAAACGCGAATGATCATCGCCCGCTCAGCAATCATCTGCGCATGCTGTCCAACTTCTTTGAGGCCAGCGCCTTCCCTCAGACGTATCTCCTCAGCCGTCGGAATCCGTATCGCCAGATGATCCTGACCTATCACCCTGCCCTCACACAGGATAATCGCCCTCTCGATAGTATTTTCCAACTCTCGGACATTGCCCGGCCAGTGGTACTTGTCCAGAAGAGCCAGCGCGTCCTTGGAAAGCCGTTTCGTGTGCTTCTTCATGTCCATGCAGTACTTGTTCAGAAAATGCTCAGCCAGCGCGGGGATATCATCGCGACGATCTCTGAGCGGCGGAATCGTGATCGGAAATACAGAAATCCGATAGTACAAGTCCTCGCGGAATTTCTTGTTCGCTATCGCTTCTGTCAGATCGACGTTCGATGCCACAATCATGCGGATATCGACCGAAATCGTCTGAGTGCCGCCGAGTCGCTCGAATTTCTTCTCCTGCAGGACACGCAGCAGCTTCGCCTGTAGCGACGGGTCCATATCACCGATTTCATCGAGGAATACCGTTCCGTTGTTGGCTATCTCGAATTTTCCGATCTTACGCGCGTTCGACTAGGTGAATGCGCCTCTCTCCGATCCGAACAGCTCGTTTTCAAGAAGTTCGCGCGGAATCGCCGCACAGTTTATCGGGACGAACGACTTGTCCTTTCTCTCGGAAAGTTTGTGGATCGCTCTCGCGAACAATTCCTTACCCGTACCGGACTCGCCCAGCAGCAGCGCCGATGTATCAGATGGCGCTACTTTCCTGACAAGCCTCATCACCTCGTGCATGCGAACGTTGTTGCCGATGATCGCATGGCTGCCGTGCGCAAGATCAATCTCCTCTTTCAGAAGCTCGTTTTCGGCCTCGAGCCGACGCTGCTCCATCGCACGATTGATCAGAAAGGTGAGATGGTTCGTGTCGAAAGGCTTGGTGATGAAATCGAATGCGCCGAGCTTCATCGCCTCAACAGCGTTCTCGATCGTTGCGTAAGCTGTCATCATGATGACAGCAGCATCGGGGTCGTTGTCCTTGAGTTTGGACAGAACCTGAATGCCGTCCATGTCAGGCATTTTGAGATCGGTTATCACCACGTCGAAACGCTTTTCGCGTGCGATGTCGACACCCTTGACTCCACTAGACACCGAATCGACATCAAAACCCTCTGCGCCGAGGGTCTGAGTTAGCATCTCGCGCATCGATTTCTTATCATCGATTACAAGTACAGATGACATAATACTCCCGCAGAAAGAAATCCTCGATTACTTCCCTTCATTATTGTATCGGTTATGTGTGCGATTATTGAAGCTGGCGGCGCGCTGTTTTTCGATAATTGTGATCCGGACCGGGGGGGGGATGCGGTCAGAGGCGCAGGCGGCTCACGGTTTGCAGATGCGGCAGGCCGAGAAGCCAGCATCGAGGAACTCATCACGGGTAGAGTATTCGAGCAGGCGGGACTTGTCTGTCCTTCTCAAGGATCTGCAGCCGGGCCGATGGAACCTGAAGCTGTTCGGATTGCCGAAATACGACTCCTCGACCGGCTCCGGCGGTGGAAGTGACCAGATTCCTCTATTCTCAGTGCGAGCTTGTATCTGCGCTATAATTAATTTGCCGCGATACTCCATGTTCTTCTGATCGTAAGGGAAAATGTAGACCGACGCCAAACCGGTTCTCACAAGAATCTCGTTGACCATTAGTGTATCTTC
>DAOVLC010000263.1 GCA_030631455.1 Candidatus Zixiibacteriota bacterium | reverse complement strand
GAGAAGCGGCCGGAAATCTGTCAGAACACCGACGCCGAGAAAAATAATCGGCGGCAGGAGTTCCGTCGTAATCCCCTGCTGATAGATAAGAGCGATAATCCCCTCGCCGTATGATCCCATGTCGGCCAGCGGAAGATTCGCAAGGATCGCCCCGAATCCGATCGGAATCAGAAGGAGCGGTTCGTACTTTTTGGCTATTGCCAGATATATCAGCACTCCCGCCACAAGAAACATCCCAAGATTGCCCAGGGACAGGTTCAGGACACCGGAATGCTTCAGAAGTTCTGTGACTGTGTCCATACAAGGTCCCTTCCTATGAGATGGTCATGATCGGTCTACTGGAATTTATCTCATCGCCGATCTTGGCATCAATTGACGCAACCTTGCCCTCGCAGGGCGATTTTATATCATGGTTTGCCTTCATTGCCTCGACCGCAGCTACCACCTGTCCCTTGCTCACGGAGTCTCCAACCTGAACCAGAATATCCACGATGTCGACTGATCCGGCGAATGTGGACTTAACGGGGGTTCCGCCAGCTGGGGCAGCCGGTGCAGCCGGAGCCGCCGCCGATGCTGGAGCGGCTACTTGTGCCGATGCCGTTGATACTGACGGCTCTACCGTCACAGTGAATGTTCTGGTCTTGCCGTTTTCATTGACCACACATCTGGAGGTGATCGGTCCTGTGGTTACGGGAGCCGCGGCCTGTGCCGGAGCCGCTGCAGGCGCTGCTGCCGGTTTTTGCTGCTCTTTCTTTTTCAGCGGCACATCGATCTTCGGATTTCCCATAAGAAGCTTCATGCCCTCGTTGGCTTCCATCTTCTTGTTCGGTACCATCGAACCAACCACAAGGAATATGTTCTTGTCGTTGACAGGCAGGTTTCTCTCTTCGAGAGCCTTTCTTGCGGGTTCAATGTTCTTAGGTGCGGCCTCCAGAGGATCTCCTTCGAAGGGTGGCATGCCAAGTTGCTCGGAGGCCTTCTTCACGACCTCAGGGTCGGACGGTAGCGGAGTCTTGCCGAAGTATCCGAGCACTGCGCGCCCGAAACCGGCCTCGATCTTCTCCCAGCGGCCGTACATTACATTATTGAAAGCCTGTAGCCAGTATTGCTGACTTCCCGGCGTTACCGACGTCCACGCCCCGCCTGCTTTGACTACGACCGGGAATTCTGCGAGAACTTCGTTATACTTGTGAAGAATTCCCGCCTTAACCATCATGTGCACGTTCGGACCGATAGCTCCGCCCGGCATCGGGAATCCGACGACCCGCGCATCCGCCGTAGTCGTGGTCGGGTTGAAAGCGTAGTCTTTCATCGACTCATTTAGCATCTCTTCGATCGTGTTCATCTTACTGGCGTCGATGTCGAGACTATACCCCGTGCCCTTCAGAGCGTGTGCCATCGATCTGACATCGGGCTGAACAGTCCCGCTCGCCATCGGTCTAACCGACAGATCGATACCGTCGACACCGGCCTGAATGCCTGCCATGTAGCACGCGACCGCCATGCTTGCGGTATCATGAGTATGCTGCCACAGAGGCATTTCAGGAGGCATTATCTTTCTCAAACCAACTGCGGTGTCATAGCACGTTTTCGGATCTGTAGTGCCGCTTGCATCCTTTAAACAGATACTGTCAATGTGGAGATCGCTGTCGAGCAGCTTCTTTCCAATGTCAATATAGAACTCAGCAGTATGCACTTTATCCGAATGGAACGGGAGTCCCATCAACGCGATGCAGACCTGGTGGTGCATCCCAGCATCAACAATCGGCTTTCCCGTCTTGATCAGGTTGTCTGTGTCGTTCATGTAGTCGAAGTTACGATCCCACGTCGTACCATACTGCTTCATCAGCTTCGCCTGGAGCTGAAGAGCCTCGATAGACTGCGTAGTGAGCGTCACCCCGGAGACCGATCGTGTTAGAATCTGAAGATCGATGTCTGCTCCGACGGCATTTCTGATCTTCTGCATAGTCTCGAATGGATCTTCGCCAAGGTAAAAGCATGGTGCCTGATACCTTGCACCGCCACCGAACTCGAAGTGATGAATGCCTGCCTCTTTGGCTGCCCATTCCATTGCGGGAAGGAAATCCTGAAGTCTTACCTTACCGCCGAATGAACTCTGAAGTCCATCTCGGAAAGGCGTGAACATCACGCGTATTTTCTTTTGTTTCTCAGTGAATATCATCTCGTCTCCTCTATCTTAGTTATGCGTGTTCCGGGGTAGATTGCGCTGACTGTGGATGTTACCGCCGCTACGACGACCGCATCTATGCCGCTTTCCTTTTCCGGAAAGAGCACGAGGATAATGCGCATAACCACGGCAAGCACCGATAGTAGCACAAAAACGGCTAAGAAAGCCGATATGCATATGAATACAAGATCACTTGATCCCATGCCTGGTTTCTCCTGTGGTTTCTTGAATGGAAAAACGAATCATCAACAAAATAACAACCTATCATTCAGGCGTGTTTATTTCCTAATAATATACGCCGCCGAAATCTAAAGCTTGATTATAAACGTACAGGCAAGTCGTGTCAAGTGGCAATTCAGCTTTTGTGCGGTCTGTACGTGAAAAAGTTCACATGAATTTCTCACGCTTCTGAAGGCGCAGAAGGCCATACATCGTGGTTATAGTCGATCCGATCACAAGATATACCCGATTGTAGAGGGTTGTCTCGGCCCAGGTTATCATCTCGGTGTCTTCGA
The DNA here is from genome assembly GCA_030631455.1 of Candidatus Zixiibacteriota bacterium. Taxonomy (GTDB): domain Bacteria; phylum Zixibacteria; class MSB-5A5; order JAABVY01; family JAHJOQ01; genus DAOVLC01. The sequence continues at coordinate 1,223 of DAOVLC010000263.1, read as the reverse complement.
GTTGCGCGAACGGGTTGTGGAACAGATCCCATCTGGAGCCTTCGAGCGGTTCGGCGGCGATCCAGAAAAATAGGCCGACAACAACCATCACGACAGCCGCGCCGTTGCCGCTTCGTGTGATTGTCGATGCCAGGAAACCCGTGCTCCCGAGAAAGATGATCGGGAACATCAGATGGAACAGCATGCCTATTATTGAGAAATCGGCGAGCGCGTATCTCGAAAATGCGGCGAGTCCTGCAAGCAGAATCAGAACCGCGAAATACTGCACGACATTCCTTGCTAACCAGACTTTGTACCTGTAATCGGGGATCCCGAACAGTGTTTCCAGCATTCGCGAATCGACATCGCTCTGGAGGGAGTAAACCGAGGGATAGAAGATGAGCAGGATCCCCGGAGCTATGAGAAAATAGTAGACGGAGGCCGCTGTCGGTGGTGTCTCTTTATCGAAAGCGTTGATTACAATGATAAGCAGAAAAAGCACGATCGAGGCAAACAGGAAATAGATGAATTTGTTGGCGAACACCTGCCTGGCGTTGTATCTGATAAAGATCAGCGCTGTTCTCAGTCCGGGCCCGGTGTTTCCGCGCTCTGGCTGTACTTTGCTTGTCTGGTGTGTATTCATTTGCGACTAATACCTTTTGCCGATAATCCAGAGGTACGAGTCCTCCAGAGTCGGCGTTGCCTGTTTTGCCTCGGGAAGCGGTTGCTCGTCCGCAAGGACCCTGATACGGATCTGGTCGCCGTCTCGCATGTGATGGACCACTCGCATGCCGGCACGTGCTTTGTCGAACTCGTCTTCCGATATGTAGGCTTGCCACACATGACCTTCCGTCGATGCGACCATGTCCTGGGGCCTCCCGAGAAACTTGACCCTGCCCTCGTCAAGAACCGCAACTTTGTTGCAGGAACTCGATATGTCCTCGATCACATGTGTGGAGAAGATGACAACCCTGTCGCGCGCCAATTCCGAAAGCAGATTCCTGAATCTAATACGCTCCCGAGGATCGAGCCCGGCAGTAGGTTCGTCGACAACGAGGATTCTCGGCAGATGCAGAAGTGTCTGTGCAATGCCGACACGCTGTTTCATACCTCCGGAGAATGCCTTAATCTTTGTGTCGCGGCTCTTGTCGAGATGAACCGATCTAATCGCTCGCTCGACGGCATTGCTGCGTTTCTTGGCATCCCATATTCCTCTCAACATTGCCTGATGGTCCAGGAACTCG
>DAOVLC010000005.1 GCA_030631455.1 Candidatus Zixiibacteriota bacterium | reverse complement strand
GGCGGGGTGATATCTATATCGAAATTGGCGAGGTGGGCGTCTACGTAGGCGTCGATCATAGATATGAATATCGCCAGCCCCGACAGCCATAAGAATAGATTGCGCCTGTCCTGATAGAAGTCGTAGTCGTAGTAGTAGAGTGATCTCAGGCCGGCATCTTCCTCCTGCACGAATCGATCATACGCCTGCTCTGAGAGATCCCAGTAACGAATCGCTTGCACGATGCAGTACCCCTCACCCGCTATCACAGCCAAACCCTTGATATACTTGCGGTTATACAGCTGCCCCCACCCCGGAAAAACCATCGACCGCAATAACGCCCCTGTAGGTGACCTGCGACCGTTCTCGGTCAATTGAGACGTGGTTTGAAAGCTGCTAAGTTCATCCACTGAATCAGTAACCCGCACAGCGTTGGAGTCGGCCTCTGTCGCATCAATTGGCTTCAGTGAATCAGGCTCCTGCCCATTCGCAGTCACGAATAGCGACACAAGAAGCAGAATTACTGTGGTGATTTTCATGGACGGCTTCATATAGGTTCTTACCATCGTGCGTCGGCTCGTTTCCATATTAGACTGACTCAGGCACATTTACAAGCCAAAAATCGTTTAATGGCTTGACGTTGGGGCAGGATTTGGTGATATTTGGCACGGTATGATTAGCCAGGTACTTAAGGATTTGCTCACAAAGGATACCCCGGTGGCTATTCTGACAGGCGCGGGTATCTCCGCCGAAAGTGGGGTGCCGACATTTCGCGGCGAGGGTGGTCTATGGAAGAAGTTCAAACCTGAGGAGCTAGCCAATGTCGATGCTTTTCTCAAGAATCCCGATCTTGTCTGGGGATGGTATCAGCATCGCCGTGAAGTCATAAACGACGTCGAGCCGAACCCGGGGCATTACGCACTCGCCCAACTGGAGAAGAAAGTCTCCGATTTCACGCTGATAACACAGAATATCGACGGCCTCCATCGCCGCTCCGGCAGCGAAAATATCCTCGAACTGCACGGCAACATCCAGCGTAACAAGTGTATAAAGTGCGAAATGATATACGAAGAATTACCTGACGAGAATCTGGAGAAGGCTCCCGAATGTGCATGCGGCGGAATGATCCGCCCCGATGTTGTCTGGTTTGGTGAGATGCTTCCAGAGGATGTTATCCGAAGTGCATTCACGGCGGCTGAGCGTTCGTCGGTTTTCTTCTCGATCGGGACATCGGCAGTCGTTCAGCCAGCGGCATCACTGCCGATCTCTGCAAAGCAAAGTGGTGCGTATCTCGTGGAAGTCAACGTGGACCGAACCGTGCTTACGCATATCGCGGACGAATTTTTCCAGGGCAAATCGGGCGAGATTCTTCCTCAGATTCTCGAGGAGTGCGGGCTGTCATGACCCTATGCGCTGAGAAACCACACGTGAGCGATATTCGGGAAAGAATCGGCAGGCTCAAGGCAAGGCTATCCGATTGCGATCTCTGTCCGCGTAGTTGCCATGTCGACAGGCATACCGGCAACGACGGTATCTGCGGTATGAGTACTGAGATAAGTATCTCATCGGCCAATCTCCATCACGGCGAAGAGCCGCCACTGTCCGGTTCGAGAGGTTCCGGCACTATTTTCCTTACCGGCTGCAACCTGAAATGTGTCTACTGCCAGAACTACCCGATCAGCCAACTGCGCCATGGCTATGCCATCACACATGATGCACTCGTCAACACGATGCTGGAGCTGCAGTCACGAAGAGCACATAACATCAACTTCGTCACACCGACTCACTATTCGGCTCATATTGCGGAAGCGATTGTCGACGCCCGCGATAGAGGACTTACGATACCGATTGTCTACAATTCCTCCGGTTACGACAATGTCGAAGTGTTACGAGAACTCGATGGCCTGATAGACATATATCTGCCGGACATGCGCTATTCCGACTCGGAAAACGCTGAGCGCTATTCATCTGCGCCAGATTACCCGTCTGTGAACCGCGCTGTGATAAAGGAGATGTTCCGTCAAGTGGGGCTACTGGAGACCGACAGCAACGGAGTTGCGGAGAAAGGTTTGATCATAAGACATCTGGTGCTGCCGGACAACATCTCGGGCACAAAAGACACGCTGGAATTCATCAGTAAGGAGATTTCGGCCAAAACCTCGATCAGCCTGATGTCGCAGTATTTTCCCGCTCATCGCGCCTCTGAGTTCGAGTCGCTGTCGAGGCGAATAACACGCGACGAGTACAAACAGGCGGCTGACTGGATGCACGAATTCAACCTCGAAAACGGCTGGTGTCAGAATGAAGAGATATAGCATTCTATTCTTAGCAATGCTACTGCTGATATCGGGATGCGTGTATTACAACACGTTTTTCCTCGCCAGGAAGAACTTCAAAGAGGCAGAATCGACCAGAAAGAGAACTGGTCAGGAGATAGTCAAGGGTGGTGCGTCGAGTAAGTACCAGAAGACAATTGAGAAGGCATCGGTAATCCTGGAATTCCATCCGAACAGCAAGTATGTTGATGATGCTCTCTATCTGATCGGCAGATCATTTTACCACCAGGGTGAGTTCTCCAAGGCTGAGACGAAATTCCGGGAGCTTCTTGTCACCTATCCTGAATCCAGGTTTGCCGATGAGTCAGTCCTCTATCTTGGAAAGGCGCGCTTCTGGAAGGAGGACTATGTCGGCGCGAAAGAAGCCTTTGAGAAGGTTGATTCCACCGCAAAAGACAAGGAGCTTCGCTCCGAGGCTACGTTTATGCTCGGTGAAATCCTCTATTCTCAGGAGGAGTGGAGCCGGTCGATCTCCGTCTTCGAGGAGTATCTTGAGCAATACGGTAAAGGGGAAAGATCGGGAGAAACGAAGTTCAAAATCGCGACAGCTCATTACGGCCAGGAAAATTATTCTTTAGCCAAGGATGCATTCCTTGATGTTCAGGATCTGAATGCAGATGATACGCTGAAATACCAGGCGCTTGTCGCAGCCGGCGATTGCTTCTATCTCGAAGGTGAGGCCGACAGCGGCTTGATAATCTTCAACAAGCTTGCTGACGACGAAAAGAACTACGACAAGATGGCCGACCTATACCTCGAATTAGCGAGGGGTGAAGGGCTTCGGGGCGACTATGAAGTTGCCATGGAAATATACAGAAAGCTAATCGATGAATATCCGAGGAAAGAAGAATCAGCTATCGCGTATTTCCAGCTCGGCAGCATATACCAAGATCAGCTCTTCGACCTGGACACCGCAAAAGTCATGTATGATTCATCGACTGCGGTCAAGGGAAATTCTCCGGTAGCCAAAATAGCTTTCAGCCGCTCTGCGGACATCGCCAAACTCGAATCCTACCGAACGGGCAAAACCGCCGAGGCTGTCGACGACGCCATCGAGAGTCAGTATCTCCTTGCTGAGCTCTATCTGACACAGCTTGACCAACCAGACTCGGCTCTCAGCGAGTATCAGTCACTCATCGACAGTTTCCCGGACAGCAGATACGCGCCGAACGCTCTCCTGGCAATAGGCTGGGTCATGGAGAACATCCACGAAGATACGGCAGCGGCGCAAGAGCACTACAGACGCGTGTTGGAGGAGTATCCCAATTCCGATCTGATAGTCGACGCGATGGAGAAACTGGGTATCGATCCACGAGCAACCGCCTACGACTATCCTGCCAGAAGATATCGCGAGGCGGAGAGACTTCTCTTCGACGAAAGAGACTACCGTGCGGCTAACGAACTGTTTCAGTCGATCATTGACGACTTTCCCGAGAGCCAGTTCGCTCCCAAGGCAAGCTGGGCAAAAGCCTGGACGCTCTCCAATTTCCACAATATCGTGGCACCCGATTCCACCGATTCGGGCGAAACAGTAATCGACTCAACTTATATTCTCGCATACCAGAAAGTGACAGAGCTTTATGCGAGCACCGAATACGGTCAATCTGCCGCAACAGTCCTCGGCGGGGTTGGAGTGGCCAGACCGCGTACACGCCCTCAAGCGGAAGAAACTCAAGAGGACACATCCACAGTCGAGGAGGAAACGGAAGTTGATTCATTAGCCATTCTCGATTCTATCGCTAGGGCCATCGACGATGAGATCAGACAACTCGAACCGGCTCCGGAGAATCCGACCTTGCCGGCATTCGAGTTCCCATTCTCCGCATACAACATCCCGATTGAAGAAGTCCTTATGGTCACATTCAAAGTCAAGATGAATTTCATCGGGGAAGTTACCGAATATGTGGTTCTGATAGGTTCCGGGGTAGGTTCCGAGTATGAGGACATAGATCGAGCTGCAAAAGAGGTGATCAAGTTCGCGGTTTTTGACGTAACGAAGATCGATCCGCAATACTATGACAACTGGTTCACCTACAAGTATCGCGTGCCTAAGAGGACTCGATAGAGAGGAAGCCTGATTAGATCGTGATTCAGCACCCGAGCGTTCCCATAATAAAAAACGAGAAGCTCAGCAAAGACCTCTTCAAGATCGTCTTCCGTTCCAAAGATCTCGCTTCAGGGCTGAGACCGGGTAACTTCGTGCATATACGGGTATCACCGGAAATGGATCCTCTTTTTCGAAGGGCGATGAGCATTTATTCCTGCGAGAACGATACGTTTTCCGTACTCTTCCGAGCGATAGGAAAGGGAACGGGGCTACTGTCGAAAATGCGAGAGGGAGACACCGTTGACATCCTGGGGCCTTTGGGGAATTCGTTCGATCCGCCGGATAAAGATGAAACCGTCATCCTGGTTGCAGGTGGGACGGGCGTACCTCCGCTCCATTTCCTTGCGCAATGGCTGCTGTCGAATTATGGGTTTGACGGTCAGCAGATACTCTTCCTGTGTGGCATATCGTCGGCAGATGATCTCCCTTTGTCGGAGGCCGTTGAACATCTCGATATACGAATGAGAACTTCAAGCGATGATGGCAGTGTTGGTTTCAAGGGATACGTATCGGAGTTGCTGAAAACCGAAGCGTTGCCGTATGATATCAAGAAGCTCAGACTATACACATGCGGACCGGTCCCGATGTTGAGAGAAGTCACGAAGATATGTGCGGAGCAGGGAATCAGATGCCAGGTGTCACTCGAAGGCCACATGCCATGCGGCATCGGCACCTGTCTTGGCTGTGTCGTGCAATCGACAAGAGGAGAAGACGAATTCGACAGGATATGCATGGAGGGGCCGGTGTTCGACAGCAACGAGGTGCTGATTTGAGCAAGTTCGATCTTACGGTTGAGATTGGCGGCGTGAAGTTCCGCAATCCAATCATGACAGCATCCGGCACCTTCGGGTACGGCGAGGAGTTCAACGAGTACATCGATCTCTCGAAGCTTGGCGGCATAGTGACCAAGTCAGTAACGCTGAATCCGCGTCCCGGACACAAACCACCGAGGACATGCGAAACCGCCGGAGGCATGCTGAACGCCATCGGACTGGCGAATGTCGGAGTTGACAGGTTCATCACAGAGAAGATACCCTTCCTGCAAACACTCGATACGAACGTGGTTGTCAATGTTGCCGGATTTTCTATCGAAGAGTATGTGACTGTTATCGACAAGCTCAATGACTGTGACGGCATCGCCATGCTTGAGATCAACATCTCCTGCCCGAATGTTGGTGCTGATGGTCTCGAGTTTTCCGGTTCACCGGAATCCGCCCACAAATTGACGTCGGAGTTGCAAAAGATATCCCGGTTTCCGTTGATTATAAAGCTCTCACCGAATGTGACCGACATCGCGTCCATTGCAAAGGCGTGCGAGGATGCGGGCGCCGACGCTCTCTCCATGATTAACACGCTTGTCGGAATGGGAGTAAATCACAATACGTTTGAGCCACTCTTGACAAATGTTACGGGCGGGCTGTCGGGTCCGGCTATCAAACCGGTCGCGCTTGCGTGCGTGCACAAGGTCTATCGCTCTGTTAAGATTCCGATCATAGGGATAGGCGGGATAATGGATCACTTCGATGTCGCGCAGTTCATCATAGCGGGAGCTGCCGCAGTTCAATTCGGAACCGCAAACTTCATCAATCCGAGCTGCACGGTCGATGCGGTAGACGGCCTGAAAAACTACTTGCGCGATATCGACATTCAATGTATCAAGGAGCTTACAGGAAAGCTAAAGGTCTAATATGAAGTTCAAAGAGAAACTTTCTGAGCTTGTTGCCGAGAGGAAAACCGTTGTATGTGTGGGGCTCGATTCTGACTTTGACAAAATGCCGGAACACATTAAGAAGCTCGACAACCCGATCCTTGAGTTCAACAAGCAGATTATCGAGGCAACATCCGACCTTGTTTGCTCATACAAGCCGAACATAGCGTTCTATGAACGACTCGGTAGTGTCGGCTGGGATATTCTCAAAGAGACGGTATCGATTATTCCCAAAGCGGTTCCGGTAATCATCGATGCGAAAAGAGGCGATATAGGCAATACATCTGCCATGTATGCAAAAGCAATCTTCGAGGATCTGGGAGGTGATGCAGTCACGCTTTCACCCTACCTGGGCGAGGATTCCCTCTCACCGTTCATCGAATATAAAGACAAGTTTTCCTTCATACTCTGCGTGACATCGAATGCCGGAGCACAGGATTTCCAGTTCCTTGAGGTCGGGGAACGTCCCCTGTATCAGTTCGTGGCGGAATCGGTGCTCAAATGGAATCAGAAAGACAATCTTGGACTCGTTGTGGGTGCGTCATATCCCCAGAAGATAAAAGAAGTGCGCTCGATTTCCGGCAACCTGCCGTTCCTTATCCCCGGCGTTGGGGCACAGGGCGGGGATCTTGAAGCTGCCGTAAGATTCGGCTCGGATGACGGCAACAGCCTCGTACTGGTAAATTCCTCCCGTGGTGTGCTATACGCCTCAAACGGACTCGATTTCGCCGAAAAAGCTCGCGAGGAGGTCCAGAAGCTAAACCAGATCATTGCCGATCTCGGCATCTACTGACCCTCTGGAACCGTGAAAACGATCTCGGAAGGGTCGAAAACCAGCCACTTGTCATTCGTAGTCCTAGCGGCCCTCACCCTTCTGTTCCTACTATCCCCTCTAATACCTGATGCAAGGCTCTGGGGCATCAATCATCTCAGATTCTTGACACTATCTTCAGTGGTCGCACTTGCTTTTGTTACAGTCCTCGTCGCAGGACTCCGGTATTACATATCGGTTCGCAGAAATCGCGATACCGACCTCCCCATCGCGATCACAACCTGGCAATTGGCTGCTGTAACCCTCGGTTCTACTATGGTTTTCTATCTGCTCCAGCCCTACTACCCGTTTCTCGGTGACGGAGTTATTCGGTCGGATGAAATCGCCTTCGGGAGATTCTTCTCCAAAACAGAACCTCTGGATACCTTCATCCACGCGATGCTCTATAAGATTACCAATGGCCCGCTTGGGTTTGACGGGAAGTCTGTGTATCGAATTCTGAGTTCGATTTCAGGCGGTGTGGTGGTCGCCTATATCTTAAAGAACTTTGTAACGCGCGGTGACGGCGTCGCGTGGCCTACTGCGTATATTATCACTCTCGGAAGTACGATGCTATTCTGCGGCTACGTTGAAAGCTACAGCATCGGCTACGCGTTCACGCTGATTTACCTGCTTTCCGGAGAGAGATTCCTGAGAACCGGCAAGGGGATGATGATTGCTGCGATATCGTTGGCATTTGCGGTCTCGTGTCATGCTGCAAACCTGATCCTGCTGCCATCGTTTCTGATACTGTTCTGGAAATGGGTCAGCAGTGAAAAGCAGGGCGCAGAGAGAACCGTAGTACCGATTGCCGGCATCGTTGCAATAGCAGTCCCGACTTTTTTCGTTTTCTTCTATCACGGATGGGAACCATCGATACCGAGCAGCCCGTTCGTCTCAATCGCAGGCCGTCATGGTTACTTGCTGCTGTCGACAAATCATATCCTCGATATGCTCAACGAATTGATGCTGGTAATGCCCGCCGGGCTTGTACTGCTCTGGTCGTCTTTGAGGGGATGGAGATCGCTTTACGAGTCGTCCAACTCACGATTCTGGTTTCTGATAGTCCTTGTTGTACCCTCACTTCTTTTCATTATCTTTGTCGATCCGAAACTCGGTTTCGCACGCGACTGGGATCTTTTCGCAACATCCGCTGCCGTACTCGCAGTGGCTATTCTGCTCGCAAGGCTTGATCTGACCAGAACTTTCCGGTCATTCGAAAAAGCTGCCGTGATTCTGGCTTTTGTCTTTCTCACCTCTTTCCTGCTTGTCAACAGGAGTGAGCAATCGAGCACCGAGCGTTTTGCCTATCTACTTGATATTGATACTGAAAGAAGCCCATTCGGTAGAGAGATTCTCTCCAATTACCATCAGTCGAGAGGGGAACTTGAATCTGCCATTGAACAACTCAGACTTGCTCTTGAAGTCGGGGACAACAAACGCCATCGTAACCTGATAGCCGGAATGCTCTATAATCTCGGTCAAAACGAGAGTTCTGCCAGAGAGGCGCTTCGCGCTGTAAGGCTCGCTCCCGATTTCGCACCGGCATACTATCAGCTTGGCAAATCAGTCGAAAAGCTGGGTGATCTTGCGGGTGCAAGGCAGAACTATCGAAAGGCGGTGTCACTCGAACCTGATGCCGCTCATTACAGAAACTCTCTCGGTATGATATGTCTGAATCTCGGAAATTACGCTGAAGCTGAGGAGATGTTTGCAGCAGCGGTCAGAATAAAACCGGACAATGTCGTCTACGTCAATAACCTCGGGTCATCAAACATGGCGCTGAACAAGCTTCAGGAGGCGAAATCATGTTTCGAGCGCGCTCTCAGTATGGACAGCCGGCTCGCCGCTCCAATGTTCAGTCTCGCAAGAATCTATGCGGCAATGGGCATAAATAACAGGGCGAAAGAGTATTGTCGCATGTTTCTCGAATACGGCACTGATTCGTCGCTTGTGAGTCAGGCTGAAGTTTTACTCGACAGTTTACGATAGATATAATATATGTTCTCTGTATCCGAGGCGACAGCCCGGAGTGGTGGAGAAACTGTCGGGAACATGTTCGCTCTATTCGACATTGAATAGATGGCTGACAAGGACCATGATGTCCAAACAGAGGAGGGTTACCTGGTGGTAAATGCGAGCGTCAAGGATGACACAGGTGTCATGACTAAAATCGAATCAACCTCCCTCCCTATTCTCCCTCTCAAGGGTATGGTTGTTTATCCATACGTCATTGCGCCCTTAATGATCTCTAACCAGAGATATGCTCTCATGGTGGACGAGGCTCTGATGGCCGGAAGGACGATTGGTCTTGTTGCGCAGAAAGAGGGTGAGCGTGAGGATCCCGGCCAGGATGATATCTACCGGGTCGGCACATCCGCAACGATTCTCAAGATGCTTCGTTTTCCCGATGGGAGTGTACGTTTTCTCGTTCAAGGGCTTGCCCGATTTGAGATAACCAAGTTTACGGAAACATCGCCCCATCTGGTTGCTGAGATAAGGCTTCTCGATGAGCATACACATGAAGGCGTTCAGGTTGAAGCTCTGACAAGAAACGTCCTCGACCTGCTAAAAAGAGTAATCGACCTTGCGCAAAATCTTTCGGAAGAGGTTTTTATATCAGCTCTCAATCAGGACGGCCCGTCGAAGATGGCGGACTATATCGCCACGAATCTGAATATCTCCGTTGGGCAGCGACAGGGATTGCTCGAAATGCTCGACGTGAAAAAGAGACTTGAGAAGATTCATACTTATCTGGTGAAGGAACTCGAAGTCCTCGAACTTTCAAAGAAGATTCAGACGGACGCCGCATCTGAGATGGGCAAGTCTCAGAAGGAATACATCCTCAGAGAACAACTCAAGGCTATCCAGCGTGAGCTGGGCGAATCTGACGAACGGGTGGCTGAGGTAGAGGAGTTCAAAAAGAAGATCGGCGATGCCAGGATGAGCGATGTGGCGGAAGAGACCGCACTCAAGGAACTCGATCGCCTTTCTCGAATGAACCCAGCGGCGGCGGAGTATACGGTTTCCCGAACATACCTCGAATGGCTTGTCGGACTGCCATGGTCTATCTCGATAGAGAACGAACTCAATATCAAGCGAGCGGAGAAGATTCTCAACGAAGACCACTACGATCTCGAGAAGGTCAAGGAGCGTATACTCGAATATCTGGCGGTCAGGCAGCTTAAGCCTGACGTCAAAGGTCCGATTCTTTGCTTTGCCGGACCTCCCGGTGTCGGCAAGACTTCGCTTGGCCAGTCAATCGCGCGCGCAATGGGACGCAAGTTCCAGCGCATTGCGCTCGGTGGAATGCACGATGAAGCCGAAATCAGAGGGCATCGTAGAACGTATATTGGATCGATGCCGGGCAGGATTGTTCAGGGCATCCGTCGCGCAGGCTCAAACAACCCTGTCTTCATGCTTGACGAGATCGATAAAGTTGGAAAGGACTTCAGAGGAGATCCATCATCGGCACTACTCGAAGTCCTCGACCCGGAACAGAACAACAGTTTTTCGGACCACTATCTCGATGTGCCGTTCGATCTTTCAAAAGTAGTGTTTATCACGACCGCTAACATTCTCGATACGATACCGGCAGTGCTGCGTGACAGGATGGAAGTCATCTCCATTCCGGGCTATACCGATCTCGAAAAAATCCAGATTGCGAAGAAATACCTGATCCCGCGAGAACTCGACAACCACGGACTCACGAGCTCCAATATTGAGTTTAAGGACGCGGCTCTTATGCGAATGATAAATGAGTACACTCGCGAATCGGGACTCCGCAATCTTGACCGCGAAATAGCTGCCATCTGCCGAAAAGTCGCTCGAGGAGTAGCTGAAGGTAAGACGGAGAAAACGATTGCAACGAAAAACAATGTCAGCAAATTCCTCGGACCGGCCAAGTTCGTGCGGGAGACCGCCGAACGAGTAAGCAAAGTCGGAATCGCCGCGGGTCTCGCGTGGACGTCGAGTGGAGGGGAAGTCCTCTACGTCGAGGCAACCAGGATGCCCGGCAAGAATCAACTCACTCTCACAGGACATCTCGGTGAAGTGATGAAAGAATCTGTCCAGGCGGCGCTATCGTTCATCAGATCAAAATCAGATAGACTCGGGATTGAGCCGGGAATATTCGAGAGGACAGATATCCATGTTCACGTCCCGGCTGGCGCTGTTCCAAAGGATGGACCATCCGCCGGGATCACAATGGCAACAGCGATAGCGTCATTAATGACTGGAAGACCGGTAAGACCCAGAATAGCAATGACCGGTGAGATTACTCTGAGGGGAAATGTCCTGCCGATTGGAGGGCTCAAGGAGAAACTCCTTGGCGCATATAGAGTTGGAATGAAAATAGTAATCCTACCGGAGCAGAACCGCAAGGACACCGTCGAAATTCCGGACGAATTGAAGAACAAGCTGACTCTGAAATTCGTAGAAAATACAGAGCAGGTTTTCGACATTGCACTCGAACCGGCAAAGAAGAGGACTCGAAAATCGAGTCGGTAGCACACGTTAGCACCGCAGTTACTGCGCCAGACTACTCGCCGACGGGCGAATTCTGCGCTTCACAAGCGCACATTTGTACTTGACCAAATTCCGCTTGAGCATTATATATAGGATGAAAAAGGTGTTCCTACTACGGGTGCTCGCAAGCTCAACAGGAGGATATTATGAAACTCAGCACAAGCGCTTTCTGTATTGTTTTCACTGCCGTGATTGCGTTCCTTGCGGTGCCTTCCGCGACCGATGCGTTGGCCCAGACAAGCACATGCGTGTTCGACCCAGCTAGCCAACACGTCAAGTTTACAATCACCGGTGACCCCGTTGAATATAACATCCACCCATCCTTTGAGGGTTGCAGTGAGGTAGATACTAACACTATCACGCTGATGGGTCCTGCCATCAGCGACAGTATACCTGTCTCATGTCTTATTGGTGAAGGATACGGCTGTGGCTTGGTGGAAGTTGCTGTCTGTGAAGGGGAGAACTGCTTTGATTTCTATACTTTCAACCTGAAATGCGGTGCGGATTGCATTATTACCGAGACGGATGACTGCCTTCCGACGATCTCCGAATGGGGAATGCTCGTATTGCTGACCCTTCTAGTAATTACCGGCGCGTATCTCGTGCGAAGAAAACGTGCGACGGCAAATCGTTAGACTGATTTCAGCATAGACATGTGACGAGGCTCTTTGCCGTCACCTGATTCGCTTGAAGACATGAATGAAAGTCGAAGCCCATGCGGTTTCGGCTTTTTTGTGCGGTTCCGGATGCCCTTATCCCCTCATTTACTCTGCCATGTACTGTGCACGCAGGGGCTGTGCCCCTGCGATTTGTGACTGCATTCAACTGCGTTCCCCAGGTTCACTAGCACAGGAGCACAGCCCCTGTGCGCACTGATGCGAGTGTGCCCCGCATTTCGAGAGAATCCCGTACCGCCGTCTACCCTCTTCGGCGCTGCGACCAGTAAACGCCCCCGAGAACCATTATACCGCCTATAACAGCAAAGGCGCCAAATTGCTCGTGGAGAAGTGGCACTGCCAGCGCAGTCGTGGCCAAGGGTTCGAGATACAGAAACAGCCCCGCTCTCGCAGCCCCTACTCGTGCGACACCCTCCTGCCAGAACCAGTGAGCAATTGCAAGGCTGATTAGTCCCAGATACAGCATGGCGATAAGTGGCTCTGCAGGCAGATGGAGTAATTTACTCCAGTCTGAAGTGAATACCATGTAGGCGGGAATCAGTATCCCGATCGGCAGAAGAACGCTGAATATG
>DAOVLC010000253.1 GCA_030631455.1 Candidatus Zixiibacteriota bacterium | reverse complement strand
CGATTCTTCACAAGTAAGACCGCCCAGTTGCGTAACACGTTCGGATGGCCAGCCACCGCAAGTCCAGCTTGCCGCGCAATAGCTTCAACAGACTCGCATTCAGCAGCCGAGGCATGATGTCCGGGCTCCACAATCATGAACTTGCCGCCCTGTTTAAGTGCGCTGTGTACTCCGGCCATAAGTCCGGCAGCATCAGCCGCATGGTGTACCACATAGAATGCAAGTGCAAAGTCTACCTGACGCGCGAAATCACCGATTCCCAGGTTATGGTCACTGCATACTCGCGCATCGATCCGTCCTGATAGACCTGCCTTCGACGCATGCATTTCCAAGTCCCTGATTCGCTCAGATCGAAGGTCAACAGAGACAACTTTTCCATTCGAACCAGCCATCCTGGCCATCCCAAGACTGAAGAACCCGCTCCCACAGCCAATATCAAGTACTGTCATGCCCGACTTAACATAGTTGCGCAGGATCCTCCGAGGATTCTGAAAGAACCGCCTCAGAGGCCCAGCCCCTACGATGTGGTCAATCCACCTCGATAAGATTCTGACAGACATACTGCCTCTCTTGTTCGATATTCTCCAGCAAATGTATGTTCGTGGAACACACTCCCACATCTGTACGCAATATATCAGGTGACATCATGACTGCAAACTACTTAATGATGACATTGGATACTATCTTCAAATGCGGTATACTGATTGAGGATACTGATGATTGTCAAGGATACAAAGTTGCAGTGAGTAAAGACACCCCACATCAGATTCACAGAGATGCCATCAGAGCCAATCTGAATAAGTACACGAGACAGGCATACAACATGCTCCCGAAGATGGATGCCCCTCGCATTCTGGACATCGGGTGTGGTTCTGGCGTACCGACTATTGAGCTGACAAAACTGAGTAATGGCGAAATAATCGGATTGGATAATGATAAAACCGAATTGGATAAACTCGCGAGAAAGCTCAAAGAGGAGGGTCTTGCGGATAGAGTCAGAGTTGTAGAATGCTCAATGAGCGGATTGGATTTCCCTGACGCAAGTTTCGATATCATCTGGGCGGAAGGATCAATAGTGGCGGTCGGTTTCAGAAAGGGGCTTGAAGAATGGCGACGGTTCCTTAAGCCGCATGGGTTTCTGGTCGTACATGACGAGATACAGAATCTCGAGAAGAAACTTGAACAAGTCTCCATCTGTGGTTACGAACTGCTTGGGCATTTCACGTTGTCGGAAGAAATCTGGTGGAATGAGTACTACGCTCCACTTGACAGGCAAGTCCGGGAGCAACTCAGGCAACATATTGACGATCCCGACGTATTGTCCCTCCTTGAGAAGGAACAAAAGGAAATCGACATGTTTAAAGAGAACCCTCGACTGTTTCAGTCAGTATTCATTATCATGCGAAAAGGATAAAGTGCCTGACAGCAGTTGAGAACAAATGCATTCCCAAAACGGTTGCTTTTGAGCGCCGATCGTATAATAATGATGCAGCTGCCGGTGCGATCGTGCCCGGCAAAACGCGGTTTGACGTATGAAAGAAACGCCTGAAGAACTGAGATTCTTCAAAGTAATTTTAAGCTCGATTGCCGACGGCGTGTTCACGGTTGACGGCGATCGGATCATAACCAGTTTCAACTCTGCGGCAGAAAAGATCACTGGGATCCCCGCTTCGAAAGCTATCGGCAAGCGCTGCTCGGATGTCCTCCATTCCGATATCTGCGAGAACTGTCTTCTCGATAAGACGTTGAGAACCGGTGTTCAAACCATAGATCGAGCCGTAAATATAATCAATGACCGGGGCGAGACGATCCCTATCAGCATATCGACGGCTGTCTTGAGGGATGACAACGGCGAAGTTCTGGGCGCGGTGGAGACTTTCAGGGATCTGTCGGCGATCGAGCATCTTCGCAAGGAACTCGATCAGAAGTACACGATTGAAGACATCATTTCCAGGAGCCCGGAGATCCACAAGCTGTTCGCGATTCTTCCAGACATAGCAGAAAGCGAAAGTACGGTGCTTATACAGGGGCCGTCAGGATCAGGGAAAGAGCTTTTTGAACGTGCCATTCACAGCCTTAGCCCGCGAAAGGATCGTCCCAATGTTGTCATAAACTGCGGAACGTTACCTCATGAGCTGTTTGAGTCGGAGTTGTTCGGTTATATGAAGGGCGCTTTTACCGACGCCAGGCAGGATAAGCAGGGAAAACTGGCACAGGCCGAAGGCGGCACGGTGTTCTTCGATGAAATCGGCGACTTGCCTCTCTCGACACAGGTTAAGCTTCTTCGCCTGTTGCAGCAACGGGAATATGAACCGCTTGGGGGGACCAAGCCTGTCAAGGCCGACATCAGAATCGTAGCTGCCACAAACCGAGATCTCAAAGAGTTGGTGGCACAGGGGAAGTTTCGCGACGATTTGTATTTCAGGCTGGCCGTAGTCAAATTCGATCTCCCCGCTTTGAAGCAAAGACGGGAAGATATCCCTTATCTCGTCGATCACTTCATCAAGAAATTCAATGCCCGCAAAGGGAAGAGGATTATCAGCGTCAGTCCGGATGTGATGAGTATATTGATGCAACACGATTTTCCGGGCAATGTCAGAGAGCTCGAAAACATCATTGAGTATGGCTTTGTTATCTGCCGCGACAGCATCATTCAGAAGGAACACCTCCCGGCCGAACTGTGCCAGCCTGATATCAAGACACATGTCACAGAGTCATCAGACTCCACACCGGTGGCACAGTCTATAGACGAGCTGGACCGGATTCTGTCGGCACTGAGAAAACACAATGGGAACATGTCTCGGGCCTCCGAGGAACTCGACATACACCGAACCACACTCTGGCGCAGACTCAAACGCCATAAAATCGATCCCAGTCAGATCAAGTGATTACCGCGTTGTCTGCGTTGCGACAGTAGTGTTGCATGCAACGTGGAGTCGTTGCAGTGCAGCAGATATTGTTGCATCGAGTGCAGCATTGCAATGGGCGTTGATGACGGAACTCTCACAATAACACGGGGTTATGGTTATTTGCGCATCCTGGCACGTTTGATGCAACACTTGTCGGCGGAGGTGAAGTTGAAGGTAGCGATCCCACAGTTCGCAGGTGCTGTTGCACCATGTTTTGAGGCAGCAGGCAACATCATGATAGCGAATGTTGAGAATAGCCTTGTAACTTCCTCGCAGGCAGTCAAGTGCGTAGGCCCTGAAGGGTATCGGCGTGTCAGGCTGCTGCAGGTGCATAGGGTTAACATCCTGATATGCAACGGCATAAGAGGCTTTTATCGAGACATGTTGGCTGCGTCGGGCGTAACAGTATATCAGAATGTCAGCGCTCCGGTTGAAAATGCGCTCGAACAGTTCCTGGCTGGTAAGTTGGCTGCTGAGGCGCCATGTGTGGAAGAGCTGACCGAATCGTGCAACATCCCCCACCAAGACCTGATTTACTGGGCGAGAGAGCTTTTCGAGAGCCACGGCTACTCTGTGACTCCGGGACCTGACCAGGACCATCACCTGATCGATCTCGTAGCCGAGATTCGATGTCCGGTGTGCGGTGGGCAAGTGAGGGTGGCGATATGCTGTGGAGCGCACACTTATCGCGCAACGCAGGAGATTACCGAGTTCCATCATGCCGCACCGCTGGAGTACAATGCTCGTGTCTTTGTCTGTCCGGTTAATCCCACTGTTGCAAGATACTGCCGAGAATATGGAATCGAGCTGGTTAATCCAGACTTTGAAGGTGTATACGGGTACACCACAGTGGACGATAAACTGCCAATCCTGAGGGAGCGGGTACGAGACCATGAGGAGGCATCATGGTCATAACGGGATCGATGCACTTACTGAAATACGAAGTTGGAGAACCGATTCGTCGGAATGACTCTGAATAGATATGATTGGAGCACATATGAGAACAGATGTGATTAGTGCAGAAGAACGGGAGAAAGCTTTCACCTCTATAAGAAAGTCGGATGTGATAGAAAAGCAGAAACTTCATGTTCGATACCATGTGGAGGATTTCGACGTTGGTGATCGCCCTCACAGGTTTCTT
>DAOVLC010000408.1 GCA_030631455.1 Candidatus Zixiibacteriota bacterium | reverse complement strand
TCACATCGATCAAAGCTCTCACAATAATAGATGCTCGCAGACCAGCTTTCCTTGCCATTTCGGGATACACTGGAGAAGCCATATGGATCGATTCCGGGTATTCTTCGGCATAGGTGAACTCAGTTATTCCGGGCAGACGCACAGGCATGACCGGGGAGTTGGGCAAACCGCCGCCAGAAGCTGTCGATCCGCCGATGTCACTCGCAAGTGTAGCGAAAAACTTGTCATCAGTCGTCGGCAATACGGCCTGATCCAGAACCAGCCAATCGTCAACGGGTTCAGGAATGAAGAATTCCGGAATCGCGCCCGGCTCTACCGAGAAATTGTGTTTCGGTATTTCGTAGCGATCTGGAGGAGGCAGTAACTTCACTCTTACAGGGCCGAATTTCGGTCCGTTATCCATTACGATGGGAGGAGTCGTAGATTGCGTAACCACGGTATAAGCACCAAGAGTTGTCAGATGCAGCGAGATACCGAGCAGCAACGCTATCAGCATATTTTTCTGATATGCCTGTTTGAGATAAAGCGTGCCCTGAATTGTCGAATTGCAAACATACTGTTGCATGATCATCCTTCTCCCACATACCTCAAGATCAGAACGGCAAGGCATCTCGAATCGCGGCAGCAGGTTCAAATATCATGGTCAGGGCAGGCGGACGATAGATAATTCTGGCCGCCTCTACTTAGAATGACGTGATCAAAGGCGGGATGTTCAAAGAATAATCTGCGGCTGCTGATTTCCGGCAGAAATGTGATCACAAAAAGAAAGCGCCATCCGGGAGTGGACGGCGCTGAATAGTCGTGTGAGGAATACTATTTGCTCCAGGCCGGTGCCTGATCTGAGCCGGGGCCGGAAATCAGGGTCGCATCCGTTCCATCAAGATTGACAGTATATATCGCGCCGTTACCAGTACAGAATGCCAGCTTCTTCGAATCAGGCGACCATGAGGGCGGCGAGCCAGGCAAAGTCAGCCCGGCAGTCGCTTGGTAGATGAGTTTCATCCCTGTCAGATCCGGCTTCACGATATAAATACCCTGGTTGGTCATATCAGTCGAGACGAATGCGAGCCACTTCCCATCGGGAGACCACGACGGCGCAGTACCGGTCGATATTTTGCTCGCAGTGGAACGAAGTTGCTCAGCCGTCTGAGTGATGCTCGATGTGCTGGTTACGACTAACCCAAGCGGGATTACTCTCTTACCGTCGAATTCCGCCAGCAGGAATGCTACACGCGAACCGTCAGGCGAGAGAGCCGGAGTCCTCGCCATTACCAGATTGTCGCCTCTCGGCTGCTCCAGACTCGAAACGACTCTTGTCCTGATATCATAGAACCCGATCTGATAATTAGGCCAAGTTGAATTCGCGATAACAGCGTTCTCATCATACGTAAACGCAATCTTGGAGCCGTCGGCAGACCAATCAGGATACAAAGCACCGAATGTTTCCGTGAAACCCATCCAGAAGTTGTTTGTCGAATCGAGATATGCAAAGAAGAGATCATATATCTGATGCTGACCGCCTCCGCCATCGGGATACTTGATCGCCAGGTCCCCATTACGAGCAAACACGAGCCGTTTGTTTCCCGGCTCCCAACTTATTGTGCCTTTTGCATTTCCGATTCCTGCGACGAGTGGCCGCTGATTCGAGCCGTCAGGGCTCATAGTCCAAATGTCTCCATTGCGAACGAAGGCTATCATCTCACCTCCGGACGCAGGGGCAACGCTCTGAGCGAGCGCAACCGTAACCGATGCGATGATAATCGAAGCGACAGATACCGCGAATAACAGTTTTGGGAGTTTTGATTCGGCTGCGATCATAGTTTGATTCCTGTTTGTTTCTTCTGTTTTACACCAACTTCGGCCTCAAGTTGCACATCTGCAACTGGGGGACTATACAAAAAGCAAGCTCTGGTGTCAAACCGTTTCGAATCAGAGAGTAAAATAGCGTTTGATCGTGAAATTCACTCTCGGCCCGGTGAAATCAACCTCAATCGGGTCGCCAGAGGCACTATCGATCAAATACAACTCATACGTCGGTGACACTTTTTTAGTCATCCGGTCGAATTTGAGCCACATGTATTTCGCATCGAATGCGAAGAGAAATCCGTTCCAGAACGGGTATTCCACTCCTGCCGACCAATGCAAACCTAACCCGGAGCCTTTGAGATTGTCCTTCAGTTCGTAGAATTCACCTGTATCGGTGCGAATTCCTCCGAAACCGTCCCACAGGTACCAATAGCCAGTATAGTAACCGAGACCGCCTCCCGCCCTCAGCGAGATACCTCTCGGCTTCACGAAAGCCCTGGGTGGATTGGCAATGAAGTACTGGTAATCGAGGAATACGCCCCATGTCTTGAACTCACTCCTGAACGTGAAATCCTCAAGACTTTCGGATAATCCCGTAGCGAGATCGAAGACAACCTGGTAGTCCCCACGGTATGCGGAGCCGGCTGTAAGCCAGTAGTTGAATCCAAATGAGAGCAGGCCTCTATCCACTCCGACACCAAAACCACCTTCAAAGCTTGTAATCCTGAAGATGCCCGAAAGTGCTCCGTAAACCTCCGAATCTAGACGATCGACATCCCTGTTCATGATGTTGACGAAGTTATGATAGCTTGACGGATTGACCTTGCCGTATGAAACGGAGCACAACGGTGCAATTAACGTATTCGGCCGCTTATGC
>DAOVLC010000377.1 GCA_030631455.1 Candidatus Zixiibacteriota bacterium | reverse complement strand
GCTCTGGATCGTCTTTAGTGCCGACGATATAGAACCATGGCTGCTCGTTATAAGATGACGGCGCCCACCGCGCGGCCTCGAACAGCGACCGCAGATCATCAGCACTAACCGGCTTATCGGAGTAGGCGTAGGGGCTCCATCGTTTTGCGACTAACTCATGCACCGGGTGGTCGGTCTGAGCGAGCTTGATATCTATTTGCTCACGTATCATAGGGTCTGTCTCCTTTCTTGTGGCTTCGCCACAGCGTTGCGGTGGACACTGGGTTTCAGGCTTAACGCTGAGAAAGACCCATTCTGAACAGTCGGCCACCCGGCACGGAATCGAACCGGTATGGACTGACGTTCCGAACTTGCGAACGGCCTTCCGCGTAGCGTCGAATCATGGTTACAGCCGGAAACCTAATCTGATTGCGACGAGAATGCAGTCCTGTCGCCTGCAATAGCCTTCATACCTTGCGAAGAAAATCTCAGCCCTGACGCCAAGGCTTGCTGGTACTGCGCTGAACTCCCGGAAGGACGGAGCACTCGGGTAGTTGCGTGAGGACCTTCATATAACTCCGAAACGAACGACCGAGTGCTGTATCCCAGGATGAAAAGCAACAGCGCCGCTGCGACTCGCAGAATAACACGTGCAGCAACGGATCTCTTCCTTTGTAGATGATTTCCGCTCGCCTTCTCGGCAAGTCGGCGGTAGACTTCGCTTTCCATCCTCAGCTTTTCCAGGTCCGTCAGCCGTTCTGAGTCGGTCGGAGCAAGCACCGCCACTATCTCAGACAGCTTCTCATACTCCGCTCGACAGGTCGGGCAAACATCCAGATGCTGCGCGAGCTTCTCACTCTCTTCTGGCCCCAGGTCTCCAGACGCATAGAGTGGCAACGAATCTTTATATAGATCACAGTTCATAGTTTCTCCTCTGCTTATGCACTATGGAGCTGCTTCTTCAGGTTTCGCAGCCCCCGAACTATATGTACCTTTACTGATCCTTCTGAGATCGCCATTGCAGCCGCGATCTCAGCGGTAGTCAACTCACTGAAAAACCGTAATGCCAGGGCCTCTCTCTGTCTGGGCGCAAGTGAACTAAGGGCGTCATTGACTCGTGCTGAATTCTCTGAAGCTTCGAGAAGCCGGTCCGGTTGTGCAGGGCCGGCGGGGGTCAGATATTCCTTGTACAATTCCACTTTGGCTTTTCTCCGGGAGAAGTCTCTCTTGAAGTTGAGTGCAGTGTTATACGCTGATCTGAAGATATAGGGCTTGAGTTTGCTACTGTCCTTGATATTGAGAGGCTCCTGCAGGACTTTCACAAAGACATTCTGAGTGAGATCCATTGCATGTTCCCGGTCGCCAACAATCCGGTTAATCAGACAAAACACCCCATCGGATATCTCCTGCACCGTTTTTGAAACAATATCAGTCACATCATGTCTCATGCGTTTGTCAGCAACACCAACGACATCCGTACTAGTTCTCGACTACCGAAAGAGCGTGCAGAGGGATATTCTTGTCATGCAGATCTCCGCCCTTGAAATACCACTCTACGGTACTCGGCTTATCGGGATCGATCATTCCATTCGCGCTGACGATCGTGCCCGGCAGTTCCAATGATATGGAGAACTGATGGGCACCCAATGCCTCGGTGGCGTCAAAGATTCTTGTATTCAGACGAAAAATGTCGATAAACTCCCGCTGGATATCTGTCTGATCCTCGCCAACAGTCGATACGAAGTGCTTGATGAATTCGTCATGCAACTCATCTCCGAGCCTGTCAAGGGCAACATCAATTGAGTCATCGTCTTTACCGAGTATACCGAGTATTCTCACCGGCGTTACAGTTGCTTCCAAATAATCCAAAGCCCAGGATTCAACACTCTCTTTGGCACCTGCCGAGATTCTTCCTCGTCGATACATCTCCGCAGTCGCCTCCCACATGAACCGCCAGTGAAAGTAACCGTACGCAACAGCAAACTGTTCGAGATAGTTGGCGCGGTCTTCTTCTGACACCTCGAATATTCCTTCTTCGAGAACGCGCTTCTCCAATTCCTGATCCCAAGCGCCCAGCGGGATCATGTAATCGGTAATATCGTATGGACTGTAGGCTCGCGCAATGTATGTTCTCTTGAACTCGTAGAATGTGCGCCCGTTTTCTGTCCACCGTTTGAGTTCGGTAGGGAATTGCAGTGCGGTTTCCCTGTTGGTCGCGTCAGGCTTCGCGAATGTCTCGGGCAGCGGCGTGCCGTACGGTACGACCAGTTCCGCCTCCAGTTTCATGGTGGCATTATCGGTATCGCTTGAATCCACTACGTTTCTCAGAATAGTCCATTCAGGTTCTGATGGCAGAGCGAGGCGACGAAGATCTTCAGCGTTTCCATCGAACTTCGCGATAATAGTAGCAGTGCCATCTTCATCCACCGTGATTTCTTCTGATCGCTCGATACAAGATACACAAACGAGGGTCAAGAAGGCAACCATCACGATAAGAATCCTGGTTAGTGCGTGCTTGTTCATACTCAACTCCTTGAATACGGTTTCCTGTTCTTATACATAATGACACCTAACATCGCTGAAAAGTAGACACTGATTTTGGGAAAAGTACATGAAATCGCTTGTGACTCAAGCAGAGATAGAGGTGAACAAGGAAAGTCCTTCAGGAAAAACAGGTGGCTCACCATTTATAACAAGGACAATGTTTCAAGGATAAGACAGGGAAACCAATCGTGAATGATCGATTACAGGGCGCAGTATTGCGCCTGACAGTCGCCTCGCTACTGCTGCCACCCAAGATCTACACACGTGCCCTCCTGACAACCTACATTCGGAAGGTACGCAACCGAGCAGTCCGATAACCACGCGTATCGGTGATTCAGGATC
>DAOVLC010000243.1 GCA_030631455.1 Candidatus Zixiibacteriota bacterium | reverse complement strand
GCCCTCAATACGGTGTTGGGAACGAGGAGGAAACCGGGTGTTTGGTGGGTGAGCGGCAGTTTTGAGGGTGCGAATGATGTAGAATTCGACAGATCTTATTTGGTCGCGGCTACGAACGCGATATCACAACGGGCCAGGTCTTTGCCCGCCAGCTCGGTCTTGAGACTCTCAAGCCTGCCATACCAGTAGTCTCGCCTGGTGCTCTTGTCCGCGAATTCAGTGAATGAGCCGAAAAACTCATCAAAACCGATCAGTTCGTCCGATTTGTTAATCTCGATATCGATTTGAAGACCCCTCGTGCGAAACCATCGAACCAACGATTCCAGCGCAATATGTTCATTATGAGGATAACCAATCTCCTTTTGCACCTCGAGATAGAGCCGTTGAGCGTAGATGGCGTTCTTTTTTGCCCCACTCCTCGGATCATCTATCGGTTCTTCGGCAAGCACATATCTCGATGAGACTCGCACCATCTCATCAAGGACCAATTCCCAGTGCGAAATATGGTGCAGCGATACTCGCTCCATAACCAGATCGAAGCATTTGTCTGGAAAACCGATTTTTCTACCGTCCATGCATATGTAGTTTATGTTGGTCGCCTGGCTTTCCATCCCGCATTTACCGATCAGAGATGGGAAGAGATCGATCGCCGTAATGGTCCCACAGTACGGCGACAGCTTTGCAGTGAACGCCCCGCATCCACAACCTACATCGAGTAGGTTCCGCGGTTTTAGACTAGTGATCTTTTCAAGGATCATTCTGCTGCATCCTTGACATCTATCTGTCGATAGAAGGTGCTCAGGTTTCTTAATAGCCCTGTATATCTGGGAGTTTCTATGCTATCTCAACTAGTTCCACATCAAATATCAGTGTCTTGCCGGCTAACGGGTGATTCCCATCAAGCGTGACAGAATCACCTTCCACTTCGGTAATCCTGACATTATACTGCCTGCCGTCCGGCTGCGGAATCTGCAACGTCTTGCCGACCTCGGGAGTAAGGTCCTGCTTATCGAACACTTCTCTCTCAACAGTGGACACCAGCTCTTTGCGGGCAGGACCGTAACCGTCCTCCTGCGGAATTGTGATACTCTTTGTCTCGCCGACTTCCATACCGAGTATGCCGTTCTCGAATCCGACAATCACACTCTGCGAACCGAGCTTGAATTCCAGTGGGTCACGATCTTTGGAACTGTCGAAAACAGACCCGTCTTCCAGTTTGCCGGTGTAGTGCACTTTTACGGTATCACCGTCTTTGGCCTGACTCATGGGAACCTCCTGCGAAGATGTCAAATTCTATTCCAGCTCAGGTTCACCGATACCGTCAGGAGTTTAGACGATAACCTAACACCGAAATGACCAACTACCTCTTTAGACAATGAGTCCTCCCAAAGGAAGGACTCATCGAATTCAATACATACGAAATTACTTGGAAAAAGCAAGCGTTTAGGTCAGATCCCCATTCGGAAGTCGAAATGTACTACATAATCGGCTCTTCTTCGCTCTTGCTCCCGACAGCTGTTTTGACATAGGCGACGATATCATCGGTCGATGCGCCCGGGCTGAAGAGCTTGGAGATGCCTTGCTTCTCGAGTGTCTGCATGTCCTCTTCCGGGATAATTCCACCGCCGAACAGGATCATATCCTTCGCGCCCTTCTCGTCGAGGATCTTCCGGATCGCCGGAAACAGCGTCATGTGCGCGCCGGAGAGAATCGAGACCCCAACGCCGTCGACATCCTCCTGGATGGCAGCATCGGCAATCATGACAGGCGTCTGCCTCAGTCCGGTATAGATCACTTCCATCCCGGCGTCGCGAAGAGCTGCTGCGATGACTTTGATGCCACGGTCGTGCCCGTCAAGACCAGGCTTCGCAAGTAGTATCCTTATCTTTTTGTCCATATTCAAGCCTATTCGAGCTCCCCTGACTTCAGCCACTTGCGCGGGAATTTTACAATGATCCCCTTCGCACCGTCGACCTGAGTTCCCGAACGGTCGTAGTCTATGAAAATGACAGCGTGACCACGTTTCTTCCTGGCCATGTCCGAGAGCTGGCTGTCTACAGTTGTCATCGTGTTGGCAGCCTGGTCGGGAGAAATCACATCCGCTATCCATATAACTTCATACGGATATGGGATATCCTTCTCTGACAGTACGATTTCCTTCTTCTTGACCTTCTCCCTGACATCATCAGGAGACTTGTATTTCTTTATCCGCTTCGCAATTTCCGATGAGTCGAGCGACTGGACCATGATTGCATTAGTAAACAGCTCAGTTACGTCTCTCTCGACGAAGTGATCCACTAAGATGACGGCATCACAACCCTTGTCTGATGCAATCTTCCTCAGCCTTTTACGGGCCTCTAAAGCCGACTCCTCAGCTTTCCTCTTCTTGATTATGAAAGAGACGATCTCTTTGATCTTATAAGGTCGATCGATATCCCCGTCGGTCAGTTCTACACTATCCGGCTCGATATCCCATTTCTTGGCCAGCGCGTCACCCGGTGCAGCCGACATCAGGAATGTGGCGATCAGGCAGACGGCCAGCGGACAGATTAAACTCTTCATTTTCCTCACTCCTCTTGCTCGCTTTCGGCAACCTATTTCGACCAAATAGGAGATAATTGTTCAGTTATAATATTATACCATTCAACATGATGCAAGTTTTATTTTAGAGTCGGCGCGCAACGGGGCGATTTGGCTTGACATTTCTGCCTTTTGTGTTAAAATACGCTTCGACATAGTCTTCGGGGTGAGGTGCAATTCCTCGACCGGCGGTGAAAGTCCGCGAGCGGGCACTAACAAGACGGGAGTTTCCGCTGAACCTGTGAAACTCAGGTACCGACGGTTAAAGTCCGGATGGGAGGAGACAGATCAAGCTCTTACTGAGGTCAGAGCAATTACTACCCCGAAGTCGTTATGTCTTCGGGTTTTTGTTTATGAACGACCGAGATTACATAGAGCTGGCCTTGCAACTCGCGAAACAGGGTGCCGGATTTGTTTCTCCGGATCCGCTGGTCGGAGCCGTCGTTGTCAACAACGGTGAAATAGTCGGCCGTGGACATTACCAGAAATACGGTGAGCCACACGCAGAGGCGATGGCCATACTCGATGCTGGTGACAGATGCAGGGGCGCCACGATTTACACCAACCTGGAGCCTTGCTGCCATCTGGGTAAGAACCCTCCCTGCACCGATGCGATAATCAGCTCGGGCATAAAACGTGTTGTCTCATCGCTGAGAGACCCGAATCCCAAAGTCAATGGCGGCGGTTTTGAAAAGCTTGAGGCTGCCGGTATCGAGGTCGAAGCCGGAGTCATGGAAGATGAGGCGACGGAGTTAAACGAAGCATTCCTGAAGTATATCTCGACCAGCATGCCGTTTGTGATCGTTGTGTTGGCGCAAACGGTCGACAGCAAGATTGCGCAGCCTGACGGACTCTCTCAGTGGATCACATGTACTGAATCACGAAAAGAGGTGCACAGGATGCGCTCCGAATACGACGCGGTACTCGTCGGCGCAAACACTGTACGGGTAGACAACCCGCAACTTACGGTCAGAGATGTTGAGGGGCGCAATCCGAAACGCATCATCGTCGCCGGATCCTCTCCCCTGCCCGCAGACTCCAATGTTTTCACGGATGATATGCGGCAGTCGACGATCATCGCCTGCGCGCCCGAATACTCCAAGAGCTTCTCGGGCTTTGATAGCCTGACCGTCTGGGAGATAGAGAGATCGCAGGGCGGACGGGTCAACATAATGAATCTGCTCATCAGGGCGGGCAAGGAGCAAGTCGCGTCGATTCTCGTCCAGGGCGGAAGTGCTATGACGACCGCTTTTTTCGCTCACAAACTTGTCGACAAGATTCATGTCTTCACCGCACCGATGATTCTCGGCAGCGGCATACCTGCGGTCGAAGATATTGGAATCGACCGACTCGATCGGGCGGTAAGGATCAGAGACGGAAAATACAAACAGGTAGGAACCGATATGTGGCTGAGCGGTTATCCTGAATGGAGATAAATTTTGTTTACCGGATTAGTATCTGAAATAGGCACCGTCAAGTCTACCACTAAGACGGCAGCGCACCTGAGATTGGTAATACGTGCGCCGAAGACGGCTTCTGAGACAGAACTCGGCGCGAGCAT
>DAOVLC010000007.1 GCA_030631455.1 Candidatus Zixiibacteriota bacterium | reverse complement strand
CTTGGCGCCGGAAGCCAGAATAAAATCGCCGCGAATCACGGCTTTCGTGTCAACCAGTGTCCGGAGCTTTGTTCTGGCTTCGGTAGCACCTAAGGAAAGCAAGTCGTTCATGTTCCATCCTTTCTGATACGACTGAGTCAAGTAGGTCAAAACTCGTAGAGTTTTGACTATTCAGCGGTGCTCGAATCGAATTGTCAAAAGTCTTCGACTTTTACCTACAGCCTGAGGATACGAGAGCAGGGGCGGTTTGTCAAGCGAAGGTGCACGGAAATCGCGACCTCGGCGTCAGATATTTGTTGAATATAGGTTCAGTTGTTCGTATCTACTGTGTGCTTGACCGCTGTAGTGGCTATGTTGGTGTGCGTGGAAGGCAACTGCGGTTCAGGGTGGAGTATGAAACCAATCGGTAGAGTCACAGTCAGGGACAAAGCGCTCAAATCGATCACCGGACGGCATCCGTGGGTCTTTTCCGGCGCTATCCGGAGTGCACCAGAGAACGGATGCGCTGGTGACATTGTCGATGTAGTCGACACCGGTGGCAGTTTCCTCGGCAGAGGGTTTTTCAACCCGAACTCACAGATCGCCGTGCGGATTCTCAGCTTCGAGGACATTGACTGCGGAACTGAACTGATCTACGAGCGCTTGAGGAGAGCGATCGATCTTCGCAAGTCGTTGCCGGAATACGATCAGATCACTGCATGGCGAATGGTTTTCGGCGAAGCGGACCTGCTTCCCGGCCTCATTGTAGATTGTTACTCAGACTACGCCCACATTAAGTTTCACTCAGCCGGTTGGGAATCAATGAAGGCCGATATTGCACGCATGGTTTCGGAGCTTACCGGGTGCGCCGGCGTATATGATGGCTCCGATCCGGACATGCGGAGCAAAGAAGGGCTTGGGACAGAAAATCGAACACTTTCCGGCGACGATCCGCCGGAATATATCATTGCCTCCGAACACGGAAGACAATTCAAAGTAGATATTCGTAACGGGCAGAAATCTGGCCTCTATCTCGATCAGAAGTTCAATCATCAGGATGTTTTACGTTATGCTAAGAATCGGAAGGTACTCGATGCTTTCTCATATACGGGCGGCTTCGGGCTTGCTGCCATAGAGGGTGGCTGTAGTTCACTCACGTGCATTGAGATTTCTGAGGCAGCAACGAGGCTTCTCGAAGCGAACATAGAGCTGAACAAGCTCGGAACGGCTTCGGTGACCGTGAAAACTGGCGACGCTTTTGAAATTCTGAGGGATATGCTGTCCGATGGGGATCAGTTCGATACGATTATCCTCGACCCGCCTGCGTTCTGCAGGAGTAAGTCCGCCCTTGTGAGGGCATGCAGAGGCTACAAGGACATCAATCGTCTTGCGATGAAGCTTCTTAGTCCTGACGGCATACTCATAACCTGCTCCTGTTCGAGACCGATCACAGATGAGCTGCTCCTCCGGGTGCTCTGGCAGGCATCAGTCGAGGCCGGGCGTAGTGCAAAGTTGCTGAAATTCGCGGGTCAGCCGCCGGATCATCCGGTACTCCTGACATTCCCCGAAAGCAAATATCTGAAGTGCGCTACTTTATTCGTACACTGAGCTCGACTCTGTGTGTTCATCGTAATAGAACCATTTTCTTCGTTCGGACAACATCGCCGGCTTTCAGGCGATAGAAATAGACTCCGCTCGCCACCCTCGAACCGGAATCGCTCGTACCGTCCCAGGCAATGAAGTGGCTGCCGGAGGATTGCTCTTCGTCGACAATCGTCCTGACCATCCTGCCGAGAAGATCATACACTGTGACCCGGACGTGGCATCGTTTTCCGAGGGAGTAGTCTATTACGGTCACCGGATTGAACGGATTGGGGTAGTTCTGAGATAAGACAAAACCTGGCAGCAGGTCTCGGGTATTATCTATGTCGTCGGCGTCGACTGTGATGGTGTCGCAGGCATCGCCGACTCCGTCGCTGTTGGAATCAGCCTGATCCGAGTTCGGAGTCAGGGGGCAGTTGTCGCATTCATCCCCGACATCGTCGAGATCGCTATCCTGCTGGTCTGTGTTGTACGCAAACGGGCAATTGTCCCAGTAACTGTATACCTCATCGCCGTCAGAGTCACCATCACACAGTCCCTTGATGCAGAAGTTCGCTGTGCTGTCAACTTCATGAAGATCGTGCCAGTCTGATCCGATTCGGTAATAGCTTTCGTCAGGACTGGCCGAAGATGGCACAATCGTTCGGGCGTCTCCGCCGAGCAGAACCGGAACATCCGATGTTCGGTCATACGGGTGACCACCCGCTGACAGCTCAAGGTAGACATAGAACGTATCTTCGGTTTCGAGCCAGAGGGGTGCGTCAAGGTCGACAGTGTGGAATCCGGTATGGTACATTGTTCCGGACTTCGCCGAGAGTTCACCAACCAGCTCACCGCTTACACGATCAGTGTAGACAACTACGTGGAAATCTATGCTGTCATCGGCTGTGAAGAAGCTGACTGCACGCAGCCATGAGCCATCCGCAGGAGTGAAAACATTATATGCCTCAGAGCATTCTGTCAACGTGGCGCGCCAGCCGTGATAATCGTGATAGAAGATGGTTCCGTAAACCATGCGCTCGACATTCCGGAAGGAAACGGCGCCCATCTCAGGGTGTTGGCCGCAGTGCTTATCGTAATAAGAAATCCAGAAGTAACCGTCTTCACACCAGACTACCCTCCAGCTATTCTTGCAGAGCCACGCACCGGGGGATGCCGCCTGCGTGACTTTGTCGTCATCCCAACCAACGATAGCAATCGCATGGGTGGGGTCGTCGAAGGACTCGGGTGGCTGGTAGCGGATACATTCCGACATGTACTCGGCGTTCCAGCACGCACAGGTCGCCATCGCGCCGTCGGTCATTATTCGATTCTTAATGGCGTTGATATTGCTCAAGTCTGATCCGGCGGTATGCCACTCGATGTCTCGCGCGTAGTAGTAGTGATATGTCGAGTCGTATCTATCAGGTGATTCTTCATAAGTCTGCCCGTCGATATCTCGTACCGCACCCTCTCCCCGCGATAAATAGGCGGCCGCTACCATATAGTCGCCACCCTGGTGCACGGTCAGGCCCTGACCGGTCGGTGGATCAATGTCCTCGTTATTGTGTTCGGTGAAACCATTCCACCAGTCGAGGTGGTATTCTGCGAGATGCGGTTCTCCGATCTAGCCTGCTGCTTCCCACTTACCGGTTATGAGGAGATTGCTCTCGATGGAAGCCATCGTTCCAAACGTCCAGCACGTGCCTCCCTGCTGATCTCTGACCGCAGTCACGTAATTGACGCCATCGACGTTCCTCAGGTCAAAAGAACTCGGTGGGTTCGCAAAGGATGTCGATGGTGTAAAATACGTTGTTATTAGCAGGAGAACCAGCAAACCCTTCATTACGTGTGCTTTGAAGAGAGCGAAATCTTCTCCGTCGGCCTGCGCGTCCGGGCAGGCGGCTGAGTCAATATCGTCAACAGGTCTTAACATTGCACTGTGCCTAATCAGGTACCGCTGAAGTGACAATCATCCAACGCACATTACATTTGGAATCTAATACATAGAGATTTGTTGTCAATCTCTTATGTCTCTTCTCCTTGTGAGATGGCTTTGAGTCTTGTGCGACGAAATGAAGCGCCTGTATCTCGACACAACCATCAGTACACATCCCGAAGTAAGTAGAATACCACCGATTATCTCGCGGAATGTCGGCAACTGTCCGAGAACGAGAAACGAGATCAGGATCACGTAAATCGGCTGGGTCTGACTGATCACCGCGACTTTTGACAGATCCAGCCTCCGCAGCGCTGAAAGATACATCATCCTGCCGAGAATCGGGCCTGTGATACCGAGCGCCAGCACTCCCAGCCAGACCCGGTCGAGTCCGTCGAAGCTGATTCCACCGGCGAGAACCGCAATCCAATAGAAAACCGCGAGGAACATGTTGCGAATGTATGTAAGTGAAGCCGGGTCGACATGTTTGACCGCGATTTTGGAGACGAATTCCGTGATACCGAACAACAGCGACCCTGCGAGCACTAACCAGAATCCGGCGGAGTATTCCATCCGCAGAGTCAGACGCATTATGATGATTCCCACGATCGAGAGGACAGCTCCGAGAATCTCCAGTTTGGTGAAACGCTCTTTCAGAAAGATCATTCCCAGAAGTATCGCAACGAGGACCTCCGAGCGATTCAGGAATGCCGCAAGCGACGGGTCCATCCGCTGTATGCCGGCCCAGTACAGCCAGACTGCCAGCCACGAACCGACCGAGAACATCAGCAGCCAGAACCAGCCTTTCTTCGTGAGCGTAAATGTCTTTCTCACACCTCTGAATGGCAGCAGCATCGTGGTCATCACGACCGAGGCAACCGAGAAGATGATGCTGTTCATCAGCAGGGGAGAGATGGCCGCAAGGTTCCATTTTCCGATTACAGTCGATAGCCCTGACGCCATCGATGAAGTTACGGCTAATGTGTAACCGCTTCTCTCTGAAGTTTCGCTGGTGCTGTTCCGGTGCGGGTTCGGAGGAGGCATGCAGAATAGGTAAGGTTGAAGTGACGGCAAGTCAATCGGTATTTGTGGTAGGCTGACAGCCTAATGCAGTTCTGGTTCCAAGTTCCTCACCAGCCGCTATGACTGCCATTCAATACAACCACAGAAGAGTTACCACCAAACTTGTGCGCCATCCTCTATCGTGAAAATGCGTTCCTCGCGATCCGAATCCTCAGCCGTGAGCCAGTACAGGCACCCGGCGGGGACATTCTCGAAGACAAGTGGCGTATCGCTCGCGACCTTTTTGCCAAGCGACTGCCAACCATCCATCCAGTAGGATAGCTCATACTCCTGACCCGGAGTGAGGAATATTTTAGCAATTCCGTCGGTGGAGATCTCCTGCTTGCGACGGGTCGTAGAGGTCAGCTGAATCGAGACGGTCTTCCCGTTCTCGTGTTCGACGTGCCAAACGACGCAATCCGAGCCGACGATAAGCGGGCATCCGAAAGGCACGATCTCTTCGTTCATATAGAGTGCCGGAAGATACGCAATGTCTCTGCCCATGTCTGTGAAAACCGCTGTGCTGTCTTCGATTCTCCCCCAGTGAATAGCTTTCCATTCCCCGGAGTTGAAGACGCACAGATACGCAATATCCACCGAATCGGGAATATCACGATTGAAGGTGAATCGCACGTCGCAAACGTCCACATAGTCGGCAGTGACATCTCTGTAACTCTTGCCAGCCAGCCACCTCGGTATTGCCTCCTGCTTCTTCTCCTGAAAAACGAGATTGTCCATCTGCTTTCCGAACATTTTGCGATATACCTTCGCCAGCTTATTAGCCAAACCGTAATCACCCGGGTTGCTTTCCGCGCCCATGAACGGAATCACAATGCCGTCTGTTGAGACAATCGCATTCCAGGCGTGGTTGTTGCCGGAATTGGCCCAATACGGTGTGTAATCGCTTGTGACAGCCAGACCATTTGCCCGCATCGCATAGATGGTTACATTGGTCATATCCTCGCATCGTCCAAGTCCGTTCTCAAGCATCTCTTCAAGCCCCAGGTCGGTCGGATGGTAATAGAAACGCGGGTCGAATCCGAACCATGACTTAATGTCTTCGTTTATCAATCTCGCAGCTTCTATCGGATCGGTAGGATTGGCCACGCTGTCTTCGATATCACTGTACTTCTCCCAGAAAGTCTCGCGCCACGGCTCAAGCGGCTCATTGCTTCCTCGGTACGGCAGTACATATTCCAGGAAATTGTCGAATAAAAGTTGCTTCGCCCACGGTTTCTCGCGCCAGGCTTTGAATGCGTAGTCGATCTGGTTTATCAGAAAATCCGAAGTTATGTGACTGAGGTCGTCAATCTTTTCGTCTCTTTCAAAATCGAGCACCCCATGCTGCTGCTCAAGAGTGTCGACAGCGGCAATCAATTCTTTGAAATCGGAATAATCGAGCACGTCAAAATCGACTTCAGCACCGGTAGTGTCACGCAGGATATACGTCGCATAGCTGTGTCCTTCCATATTGCCTATCAGATAGTATGCTGCCTCCAACTTGAGGGAATCATCACCCAAGACGTAATGTGACAGTACAGCCTCCAGCTCGCTCCTGTTATCTCCCGCTGCATCGAGAGCGTCCGCGACATCGGGCGGGTACGGCGATTTCGCTGCACATGCAGCGAGTAGTATCGATATGGCCGCCACGAGCACGACTCGACTGCTTTTCTTCCATTCGCGCATAATCTTCCTCCGTGTACAAGCTTAGATAGATTCGGACATTGCAGGCATAAAGCTAACTGAGATGTTTGAAAGGCGCAAGAGCTTTCTTGCACCGAGGCGGCAGGCCTGAATCTAGAATTGCGCTCGTTTTCCGTAGAAGAGATCGTCACCGTAGACCGACACCGTCCGAGCAAATGAGGAGCGACGGATTCCCTCCCTTATCAGCCTGTGAACAAACGATCCAGGGTGGCTGAACGGGCAGACTTTCATGCACAATCCGCAATCTGTTCCTATCTTGCGCCAATAGTGCAGACAGGATTCGGCGTCGAGCTGCCATTTCTCAACGCCGCGGACAACAGTCTTGCCGGCTTTCGGGATCGAGGCCGACGGGCACTGAGTGGCGCACTTGAGACATTTCTCACAGAAATCCTGGACGCCGAATGTGATCGGCTTGTCAGCAATCAGCGGCAGATCAGTTGTGACCGCACCCAACCTGATTCTCGCACCAAACCGTTGCGAGATTAGATAACCATGCCGCCCCAGTTCACCGAGGCCAGCCTCGTATGCGACCGGTGGTAGAATGATCTGGTAGTTGCTACCGGCGATGTGTGCACGTGCCGGGTAACCCATCTTGCGAATGTACTCCGCTAGTGAAATCGAAATCTCAGCAGCCCGCAGGTACTTTTGCGCTGTCTCTTCGGTGATCGCAAGCCGAGGGGCTTGCTCTACCATGGTATAGCTCATCTCAATGTCGAACGCGATTGCAAACTTGTGACTGTTGTCTATCGGCGAACCCCATGGCTCTGGGCCGCGACCGACATGGGTATATATATACGCGCGATTCAGCAAGGCGATTCCAACCTCGTCGGCTCCAAGTTGAAGAGTGAGGTCTTTCATGCTCCTGGTGGCGTCTACGGCGTTGACATCAGCAGCAATCGGATTGACCTCGCCGTCAACCTGCGAACCGAGTTCAGTAATCATGTCGAACACCTCCGAGCAATGGCGTGAGCGAATCGGATCGTAGTATCTGCCACCCGGTTCCAGAAGCTCCGGGAGTTCGCGTATTTTGTCATCGATCTCTTTGAATTCCGGACGCACAGCATAATAGCGTTCATGTTTCTCGGTTCCTGGGTGATACTCCTCTCGTGAAAATATCGCGTCACGCTCGTCAAACCTCTCGGATGTCTTCCCGACCCTGATCGCTTCTGCCTTACCAAGCGGCATGAAAAACAGAATCGCAACGAGTGCGATGATAGCCATGGAGATGAGTTGCGTAAATCCTGCCGGAGTCAGAAGAGCATATCCTCCGAACCAGACCAAACCGAATGCGATGAGCATTGCAGCACTGACTAGAGCCGCTCTCGGTTTCTTCTCACGAATCGAGCTTACACCAAATGCGGCAAAGAAAATGCAGACAGCCAAGCCAGTCACGAAGAACAGGATGTGGACTACTGTCATGTGCGCGCCTCGGGCATGGTAAGACCCAAGTTAGTCAAGAGAGCGGTGTTTGGCAAATGGAATGAGCTGGTTGTGGCAGCGATTATACGAATACTATCTCTGTGTACGTCCGTGTTGTTACTTGACTTGCGATGCGCCCATTGCTAATATGATGTCACTTAGGGTCAGGCTGATATGCTCATCTCAAAGGAGTCCTTGTGCTCGGTTCGAATGAGTTGAGAACGTGAAACGTACGGGAGATCGGAATGTGCAAGTCTAAATTGTATTTCATTGTAATTGTCGCTGCGATCATTCTTGCATGTAGCGCGATTGATGCTGTCGCCTGGGACGGCCAAAGGAAAGGCTTCGTGATCGGTTTCGGCGCCGGTCCGGGACTGTTTGTCCCACCTTATACTCACAGGCTTGACCCGGATATCCAGCCTCAAACCGGAGTTCACGTCGACCTCAAGATTGGCTATGCGCTCACCAATCAGATTTTGATACACTATTCGGGGACGACCTGTCTTCGTACCAGCGGTGACAGAGGCAAATGGAGTTTCGTCTGGCCGTCGCTTGCCGTGAGTTACTACCTCAATCCCGAGGCACGTTCATTTCATTTTGGAGGCGGAATTGGTGGTATGCTTGGTGCGCCTGTCGGTGGAGATTGGCTGCGTTGGGGGAACACATTTCATGTCAGCGCCGGGTATGAGGTAGCCAGCCATTGGGATATTGGATTAACTGTCGGCTGTGCATACTTCAAGCCCGAATACCGGGTTGCTTGGAGCGTCCGTGTCGCTCTGATGGTTGTTGGATACTGATGAGGAAAACCTGTCAGCTGGTATGCGCCATCGGAAGCCAGAGTCTGACGGTATTGAAAACTACTGTTTGTCAACTCTCGCAGACGCTGTCATACAGCCGCCGATACTCGACTATTGCGCGATCCCAACTGAAATTGTCGAGCATTTTGAATCCGTTGTAGATCATCTCCGCGTAAGCATCCTGATCGGATGAGTATAATTCGATTGCGGATTCGAGAGATTGGCCGGCTCTTTTCACCATCTCATCATAAAGCGGAATCCCCCGGCGATCCTCGATCCGATCAGCTCCCTGCTCCCCGTGCAGGTACGCGCAGTCGACGATTTTCTGCCATCCGTCAACGTCGTCCTTCAGCGACGGTTCTCGAAAGAGAAATCCTGTCGGCTTGCCGCCTTGACCGTGGTACTTCTTGATTAGTTGCTGACCGTGCGGGCTGAGGGCTGAACTTTCATGCGGGATTGTCTGCTGTACGAGGCCTCCTGTAGCTCGTGCTACTACCGGCATACCGGCAAGATAGGCCTCGTTTGCACCTCCAAACGGCTCGTATAACGAGAACATCGCCATGAAAGAACTACCACGCTGCAAAGCCATAAACGGTTCGGGATCGAGCCGGAACGGAAATACCATCACTTCACCTGGCCGCTGTGCCGCGAGATTCTTGAGGAAATTCAGCCCGTCGAAACCTTCATCACCCGGCATCGGAGTGAATATGTACCTTGCCTTACCTTCAGGAATCGTGCGGATGGCTTCCGCGGCAACATCATATCCTTTCTGGCGCGGATCATCTCTCCCGAGGAAGAGAAAAACCGGCAGCCTCGGATCCGAGAGATCGAGACCATCTCCCCAAACCTGTGCGTCGGGATTGCCGCTGATATCACGCAGGTACTTGTCGATTGTCTCGGAGAGCGCTATCCGTCTCTCCCATTTCTCTTTCCTGATCAGAGCGAAGCCCCCATGTTTTGCTTCACGATGGGCATCATCGGAGAATGGGAACTCATGCTTCCCGAAGAGTCCATTGTCGATCCCAACTATGCCCCTTCTCTTGAACTGTTCCTGAAGGTGATCCGCGAAGACCTGCGTATGCAGTGGGTCGTTAGTCAATTCATCCGCGAAATTACGGGAGACAGTCGAGAGTGAGCCATCGACCAGCGGGATCATCTTCGTTAGGATAGTCTCTCCCGGCAGATCCCGAGCGGAGATAAGCCCGGCGTCTCGTCCGTTTATGCCCCTGTCATAAGGATTGTGAAGAGTCAGTATACATGCGGCAGATTCGATTGCGTCTACTTTCTTCATTGTGTGTGCAACTGATGCCGACTCCCAGTCCTGAAGGTGCAGCACCAGATCGCTGGTCTCGCCAAGCGCCGCGAGTGCTTTCGGAACCATTGCACAGAAAAACAGGCTGTCATACAGCAACTTCGTGGGATTCCCCGGATTGATATAGGGATCTTTCGGCGCCGTAAAGCAGCCGTCTGATTGAAGCAGGTAAGTTGTATACCCGTTATCGTCGGCATGCCTCAGCACTTTGACAACGTGGCTGTTATCGCCGAATCTCAGTGCGTACTCTATACCGGTGTTTGTGATTTGTGCGGATATCGGTTTGCCGCTCGTTATGTTTTCGAAATACGGTCCAATAGTACAGCATGACTCAGTTTTCGCGAGCTGCTTCGGGAATATCTTCATTACAGCGGCCAGTCCGCCGCAGGGGGCAAATTCGGTTTCGAATGTAACGAATACAATAGTCCGTTTCGCTTTGTGAGGTATTCTCATCGATGGCTGCTCCATGCGAGTTGTTGTCCTATTTCTATCTTCGGTAGAATCGAAAGCCAGTCTATACCGAAGAGCAACATATGTCGAATTGAAATAGGCAGGTCAACAAAAGAGTTAGATGATTGGGGCTGCATCGCAGCAAAGAAGAGAAGCTCGCCATGTTGGCGGGCCTGATGGATTTATGATTTCGCTGCTCGTGCAGAAAGGGACAGTTCATTCGCAGAAGATTGTCACCTTCTCATCCTCGCTATCGATATCGATGCTGAGTTCTGCCAGCGATTCGACTAATTCGTTGAGCTTGTCACCCTCCAGGTCGTCGAAGCTGATGTTCAGCCCTTTGTCCTTAAGAGCGGTGTCGACTTTGCTCTTGGCTTTGTCCGGTATCACCGAAGCCAGTTTTACTCCGGCTCGCAGAAGCTGAATCGGCACTCTGATGTTAACATTCTCACCTTTGCCACCGTTCTTGCCAGCCTCCTCGACTTTGATATGCAGATACTTGGGGTTCTTTCTTGAAGAGGGAGGCGAAGCACCTTTCTTGACCACACCGGAATCATCTGACGATTTTCCAATTGCATCCAGAAGCTCCTCGGCTTCGGACACGCTGATCTTCCCCTCTTTTAGCATGTTCAGTATCTGGCTTCGATCGTCACTCATAGCATTCCTCCTTAGGTTATTTTGATAAAGACCTCATCTTCTTCGTCCTCGATATCTATCGTGAATCCTCGCAGCGAACAGATTGCGCCGAAAACCGGCACGATGCTCTTGACCACCTTCCTGGTCATGGGATGCCACCAGAAGGCGAGCGCGAGTACCAGTATTAGTGGCAGTGAAGCCACGATAAGCAGAAGCAATGGCGGCCAGAGTAGAAAGATCGGCAGCCACAGAGCTATTTTCCTGCGCCCATTTTCCACTACGCGAAGTCTTAGTGTTGCCGGTGGCAACATCATCTTTTCAGCCTATCTATCGCCTCTTTGGCAGAAATCTCGCCTCGCTCAAGCTGCGTCAGAATGTCTGATTTCTCTTCTACCGGTTCGATTGCAACAAAGGAGAGTTTCTCTGAGATACGGTTGAGGCGGTTTTTGACAGTTGGATAGCTAACACCGAAGAACTGCTCCATCTGCTTGATCGACCCATGACTCCGAACAAACGCAGCCACAAAGATCTGATCCTCGGTTGTCAACTGAGCCATTGGCGGGAGGTCGAAACTTCCCTCTATGCAGACGTCTCTATCAGTCAGGCACACCCTTTCGATTGTCAACGATTCACCGTCTGCTATCTGCGTCAATTCTTGCCAATCTTTCGCCAATTTTCCTCCTTGCTTAACTTTCTTAAGTATGTATACGGAAGAAAATTGAAAAAGTCAAGTCAAATCTTCAGAAACCTGATGTTTATTTGTGTGTATCTTGATTTTCTTAAGATTGTTGGGGTCATATCCTAATATTCCTGAGTCCGGATCGGATAGGCAACACAGATTGCAAAAATGGCTTAGAACAGTGATTTCGAAAAGCGAAGTGTGTGATTGGCCGAACAGGGCAGGGGCGATACCCTATTCGTTTTCAACAACTTATATGAGCGGCAGTGATGATCTTAGCAGTCACACGGTGCCGGACCGCCGCCAAAGATGAAATCGATATGATAGCTCAAATCAGAGGTATCGCGGTTGCTGTCGCCGCGCACGAGGCAACCCAACAACGTCTTGGTTAAGTGATTGCCGCAATAT
>DAOVLC010000031.1 GCA_030631455.1 Candidatus Zixiibacteriota bacterium | reverse complement strand
GTCGGCGCGGTTACGTTGCGTTGGAACGGCCTGAACTCAGAAACGGCAATCGACCCATTCACGAAAGTCGCCGACTTCGAGGGATACAAGGTGTACATGGGCAGGTTGAGAACAATCAACTCCATGGGGCTGCTGGAATCACGCGATCTCATGGACTACAAGAGATTCTACTGGGATAAGTTCCTGAACAGATGGATCACGAGAGAAGTGCCGCTGACGCTTGATTCGCTTAAGAGAGCCTATGGCGAGGATTTCGATCCGGAAGAATATCCCTGCATTTATGAAAATGAAGGTTGGGTACCGGGAGAAGGCGACACAACAACGTATTGCTTTGAACCGGTCGACTGGAATCAGTCCATCGAATGCTGGGGGGACGGTGCAGTTGTCACGGCCAACACCGGCATTCGAAAGCGTTTCTGCGACGAAATCAAAGCGGGCAAAGTGACTCCCGATGTTGGTATCGAGGATACGCTCGGGAATAATTGGGTGAAAGGTTATGATCCGGTAACCGGTGACTCCGTGTACTACCACAAGTACTACGAATACGAATACTACATTGATGACATCCTAACCTCGGTGCCGTGGCACTTCTCGGTGACGACATTCGACTTTGGTGATTTCACCAATAATCTGGAATCGATGGAGAGTTCGCCGCTGGCAAACGTACAGGAAATCTGGGCGATGAACGACGCATCGGTCGCGATCGCCGAAGATCTGGAACCGCAGGTTTATCCGAATCCATACGTCGGCGATGGCAGGTATTGGGATGCCGGCTACGAGGATCCAGGCAGATCGGGATTCTACGACCACGAGCGTAGGATTCACTTCATCAATCTGCCATACAGGTGCAAGATCAGGATATATACACTTAGCGGCGATCTTGTCAAGGAGTTGGAACACCCGGGGCAGACAAGCGACACTGATTCAAGAGTCCAGTGGAATTTGAGATCCCGGAACAATGAGTTGGTCGCCAGCGGCATTTACCTCTACTCGGTAGAGTCGGTTTGGGGCAACCACATTGGGAAACTGGTGGTTGTGCTTTAATACCCGCTGCTGAATCAAGTAGAGTAAGATTCCTCTGTGCAGCGCCGTGCACCTCCGGCGCTGCACCATAGTGGAGTTTCAAACATCACACGACGACCTTACATATCTGCCGACAATCAGGGATAAATCACACCACTATATTCTATCCTGCTATCGTTTATCGCATTTTGATCTCTCAAACGCATTTTTCCGGTTGACAACGAAAACGCGGTTGTTTAAATTTGATGATTCGGCGCGATGCTCGTCCCTATAGATGGGAATATGGCTTTGCTCGCGTCGTTTTGGTGGAATGAGGATGGAAATTCATAGTCTTTTCAATATAGGGAGTTTACTATGCGGAAGATAACAGCCGTTGTATTGCTATTGCTCTTACCGATCGTTCTCACAGACATTGCCGAGGCCAGAACTGACCGAGGTGTTGACCCTCGCGGTTCTGACGGCCTATTCAAACCTATGATCACAGGAACCCCGAATTTCGAGAATTGCGTGCACAAGTACAATAACCTGCTGCTGTGCATTTCCAACTGGGGATTCTTCGGAAGCGAGATGGGTGGTCAGTATGATTGTGAGACAGGTGAAATCGCGCCATCGGGCGAATTTCCGGCCGGCTCCGAGGTCGAGTATCTTTTCCAGGGCGCGCTGTGGATTGGCGCGGTCGTCGGTGAAGACACATTGGTGTCGGTGGGTGCCGATGGCTGGCAAGCGAACAATGAGATGTGGCCGTGCGCCGATCCGTCGTGCGGCATAGAGAGGCGTTCGACCAGGCCCTCAGACCCTTATTATCATCCGGATGCAGTCTCGGACTTGGACTATATCGCAGTCTACACAGACACACTGACAGCGCGGAACTGGGTCGGAGTTGACTGGACTGGCCGGGCGCATATTCCGATCAATATCGAGATTACTCAGAGATCGTATTCATGGAGTGTAGATTACGCGCAGGACTTTATCTTACTCGATTTTCTCATTAAGAATATCGGGGTGGATAAGATCGAGAATCTCTACCTCGGAATCTATTCTGACGGCGATGTGGGTCACATTTCCCACGAATCAAACAGACACACCGACGACATATGCGGGTTTCTTGAGACCATGCCTTCCCGCGTCGGTCATGGGCACAGGGACACGGTAAACATCACATATATCTGTGACGAGGACGGCGACCCGAACGATGAGACACATCTATATGATTATACCAGCGTAACCGGTGTTATGGGGACGACAGTGATGCGGGCGCCGGGCCAGGTGAAAGTCTCGTTCAATTGGTTTCAGGGTCAGGGCAACCCGGTCTTCGACTGGGGACCGATGGCTGACGCTACGAGGCGCAACTTCGGCACGGGCGGACAGGGAACTCCGGAAGGTGACAAGAACAAGTACTATATGCTGTCAAATGGCGAGCGGGACTACAACCAGATATACTCGGCCCTTGACCTGTCTGACGAGGGCTGGCTTCCACCGG
This sequence comes from Candidatus Zixiibacteriota bacterium, assembly GCA_030631455.1. Classification (GTDB taxonomy): domain Bacteria; phylum Zixibacteria; class MSB-5A5; order JAABVY01; family JAHJOQ01; genus DAOVLC01. The sequence goes on along the minus strand of DAOVLC010000031.1, from coordinate 6,875 downwards.
CTCCGGTGGCACACTCGATAGCGAACGGCGGAGATACCCGATACGTGCTGTCATTCGGACCTTTCGACATTGAAGCGTTCGATTCTCTCAACCTGACATGCTCCTATGTGGCAGGTGAGGCGTTGCACAAGGATCCTACCGCCAACGAGCATTACATGGTACAACTCGAGGATCCCGACGCATTCTACGCAGCGCTCGACTTCACGGATATCGCCGACAATGCCGTGTGGGCGTCCTGGGTCTATGACAACCCCGGAGTCGATACCGACGAGGATGGCTTCTTCGGGTATTTCTGGGAAATCGAGGATACGGTTTCACTGAATCCTCTTGTCGTGGTCATAGACTCATTCTGGTACCGCGGTGACGGAGTGCCCGATTTTCGAGGGGCAACCGCCCCACCCCCACCTGTGCTCAGATATATGACCGAGGTCGGTGGGGTAACATTACGATGGAACGGGCTTATATCGGAGACGGCAATCGATCCATTCACAAAAGTCGCCGACTTCGAAGGATACAAAGTCTACATGGGAAAGCTGAAGACTGCACACGCCATGTCGCTCCTGGAGTCGCGCGACTTCATGGACTACAAGAGGTTCCACTGGGATATATTCCTGAATAGGTGGATCTCCAGAGAACTGCCTCTGACCCTCGATTCGTTAACAACAATATATGGTCAGAGCTTCAACCCCGACGAATATCCGTGCGATTGCGACAGTGCTTGCGATGAAGTAGGTGGTGGTTGGCCGGGTGAAGGTGATGATGAGAACATCTATTGTTTCGAGCCGGTTGACTGGAACCAGTCAATCGAAGGCTGGCGAGACGGCGCCGTAATCAGCCAGAGCACGGGCATTCACAAGCGTTTCATCGAAGAGATAGAGAGAGGCGATGTCACTCCCGATATTGATATTGACGACACGCTTACGAGCATGAACTGGTTCAAAGGCTATAATCCATTAACCGACGACTCTATATACTACCACAAGTATTACGAGTATGAGTACCGCATTGACGGTATTCTTACGTCGATTCCGTGGTACTTCTCCGTTACGACGTTCGACTTCGGCGACTTCACCAACAATCTGGCATCAATGGAGAGTTCGCCTCTTGCAAACGTAGTGGAAGTGTGGGCCATGAACGACGCGTCAGTCGTGGTCGCCGAGAAGCTGGAACCGCAGGTATTTCCTAACCCGTACATTGGTGATGGCAGATACTGGGATGCTGGTTACGAAGATCCCGGCAGATCAGGGTTCTACGACCATGAGCGAAAGGTCCATTTCATTAACCTGCCATACGAGTGTTTGATAAAAATCTACACGTTGAGCGGTGATCTGGTCAAGGAACTCGATCATGGCCCGAACAGCCTGTTCAGCGACACTGACTCAAGAGCCCGGTGGAACATGCGGTCTCGCAACAACGAGTTGGTTGCAAGCGGCATATACATATACTCCATTGAGTCAGCATGGGGCAACTACGTAGGAAAGCTGGTGATCATCCTTTGAGTATCCGTTCCTGAGCGGACCAAGCAGATCAATGAAGCGCCAGGTATCAGCCTGGCGCTTTCGCATAGTGTACCGTAGCATTAGAATGAATGCAAAGTGTATACACCAAACCGATACTCTACGGGAATCTAAGCACACGGGAAGTGCGGCACTGTCCGCCAAAGAAGTAGGCGGAACAACAATAGTCGTTCCGCCTACATTAGAGAATACTCACGGGATGTGTTACACGACGCCCTGATCGAGCATCGCATCAGCAATCTTGATAAAGCCAGCGATGTTGCCACCTAAAACATAGTTGTGAGGCTGGCCATATTCCTCAGCCGTATTCTTGCAGGATGCATGAATCGACTGCATGATTCCGAGGAGCCTGTTGTCAACCTCTTCCCTGGTCCACGAGAGCCGCAGGCTGTTCTGCGACATCTCAAGACCCGAGACCGCGACACCGCCCGCATTGGCAGCTTTGCCCGGGCCGTAGTATATCTTAGCACCGAGGAAGGCATCGACGGCTTCCGGCGTTGACGGCATGTTGGCGCCTTCGGACACGCAGATGCAGCCGTTCTTCAGAAGCTCCTTAGCTTCGTCTCCGTTGATCTCGTTTTGAGTCGCACTCGGCAGGGCCACGTCCACAGGAACGGTCCACACGCCTTGACCCTCGAAGTACTTGGCATTCGGGTACTCCTTGACGTACTCTTTGATGCGACCGCGTCTCACATTCTTGAGTTCCATTACCCAGGCGAGCTTTTCCGGCGTAATGCCTTCCTCATCGACGATGTAGCCACCCGAGTCTGACAGTGTAATAGTTTTACCACCGAGATGATTGACTTTCTCAGTAGCGTACTGTGCAACATTACCGGAACCTGACACCGAGACCTTCTTGCCTTCGATAGAGTTGCTTTTTATCTTCAGCATTTCCTCGGCAAAGTAGACAGTGCCATAGCCTGTGGCCTCCGGTCGAATGAGGCTCCCGCCCCAGTTCAGACCTTTCCCGGTGAGAACGCCCTCGAAGGCATTGCGAAGCCTCTTGTACTGTCCGAAGAGGAATCCAATCTCTCTGCCACCGACTCCAATGTCGCCCGCGGGGACATCGGTATTTGGACCGACGTGCCGAAACAGCTCACTCATGAAGCTCTGACAGAACTTCATCACTTCATTGTCGGACTTGCCCTTTGGATCGAAGTCGGAACCGCCCTTGCCGCCACCCATCGGAAGTGTCGTAAGACTGTTCTTGAAAATCTGCTCGAACGCGAGAAACTTCAGGATACCGAGGGTGACAGACGGATGAAAGCGGAGTCCTCCCTTATAAGGACCGATCGCACTGTTCATCTCGATGCGGAAACCACGATTAGTCTGGACTTTACCGGAGTCATCAAGCCAGGGGACCCTGAACATGATCACGCGCTCTGGAACGACCACCCTCTCGACAATCCCTGCCTCCCGATACTTCGGGTGTTTCTCGATTGCTGGAGCCAGCGAGGTAAGGACTTCTTCCACAGCCTGATGGTATTCCGGCTGGGCCGCGTCCTTCTGCTTCACCTGCTCCAAGATACTGTTGATGTAATCAGACATCACACACTCCTTCTACGAATGTCATTAACAGTAATGGGCCTTTATCCCGTGAGTATTTTGCAATAGCTCTTCTGCTTAAAGAGACATAGGGCAACAAGACGGGGCAACACTGTTCGCAACCGCGCCAGTCTCTCTGCCGATCGTTGCCCATTTGCCATTGAAGTATCCTCCGTAGTTCACGCGTACAGGCCTCTCAGCTCAGCGGCCTCGGTTACACGTTCAATGCTCACTATAAACGCCGCAGTGCGCATAGGCACCTCGTACGCGAGAGCTGTTTGAAGTACTTTCGCAAATGAGTCCTCCATCATGCGCTTCAAATCGTCGAGAATGCGCTCCTCTGTCCAGTAGTACCCCATCCTATTCTGCACCCACTCAAGGTACGAAACTGTAACACCACCTGCATTGCAGAGAATGTCGGGGATGATGAAAACTCTCTTCTTCTCACATATCTCGTCCGCTTCCGGTGTCAAAGGACCGTTGGCACATTCTGCAATGACCGGTGCCTTCACATTGTGCGCGTTTTCCCCTGTGATCTGGTTTTCGAGCGCCGCAGGGATAAGGAGATCCACCGGCAGTTCGAGCAGTTTCATCGGATCATCGAGCTTCTCTACACCAGCTGTCTCATCAAAGCCTTTGAGCGTTCCGTGGGTCTCAACATGCTTCGTTGCAAGATCGACGTCTATCCAGTTGTCAGAAACAAATGCTCCATCGATATCTGATATCGCTTTAATGATGCATCCACTCTGTCTGAGCAGCTTTGCTGCATACGACCCTACATTGCCAAAACCCTGGACAGCAACCGTCGCACCTGCCAACGATATGCTAAGATGTTCAAACGCTTTCCTGACACAATACACCATTCCCTGAGCTGTCGCGGATACACGTCCGGCCGAACCGCCGATTTCGAGAGGCTTACCTGTGACCACAGCAGGAACATGTCTGCGCTCGTGCATAGAATACGTGTCCATGAACCATGCCATTATCTGTGGATTGGTGTTGACATCCGGAGCAGGTATGTCGCTGTCAGGACCGAAGAGGTCAATCATCTCTGCAAAGTATCTGCGCGCAACTCGCTCGAGTTCGCCTAAAGAAAGTTTTCTGGTGTCTACTACGACACCACCCTTGCCACCACCCATAGGTATTCCAACAACAGCGCACTTGTAGGTCATCCAGAAGGCAAGAGCCTTTACTTCATCAACCGAAACATCCGGATGAAATCTGACCCCTCCCTTCGCAGGGCCACGCGCGATATTGTGCTGCACTCGTAAACCCGTAAAGACCTCTATTGATCCATCATCCATGCGAACGGGAAGCTTCACTTCGGTTACGCGTCTTGGCTCTTTGATAACTGCCACCTGGCTCTTGGTGAGTTTCAGGATGTTGGCGGCACGATCGAACTGCGTCATAGCGTTGTCGAACGCCGACACCTTATCGGTGAAATGCTTACCTAATCGTCCCCTCTTTCGCTTCTGTTTTTTGCTCGGTTCTTTCTTATCCAGCATAGTCAATCCTCGCGCAACTCCACATCCCGCAAGTGAAATAGTGCGCATAAGAAATGCCTGACGGCCAGGTTGTCAAGCGAAAGTGAACATATATGTGAGATTTGTCCAATAATTTTCGACAGGGTGATTAAGAGCCCTGCTTTGCGGTGATAACTCTACGGGAAAAGATAGTTCAGCCAGATAAAAGAGTCTCTCGCGATGTGGTCAAGTGGGCTACTGAACTCCGTTGAGCAGCTTGCAGGATTTCAGAGTATTGGACAGAAGCATTGCGATGGTCATTGGGCCCACTCCACCCGGAACAGGGGAGATGTATGACGCCTTCTTCTCGCACGATTCAAAATGCGCATCACCGGTCAGCCTGTATCCCTTCTTCCTTGATGAATCTTCTACTCTGTTTATGCCGACATCGACGACGATGCAGCCCTCGGAGATCATGTCTCCGGTCAGAAACTCAGGCTTCCCCATCGCCGCCACGACTATGTCCGCCCGTCTCGTATGAAACGCGATATCCTTAGTGCCCGTATGACACAGGGTTACGGTAGCATTCGACCCTTTCCACTTCTGGGATAACAGAACAGACAGCGGCTTTCCAACGATGTTCCCTCGCCCGAGTATCACGACCTCTTTGCCTGACGGAGAAATGCCGTTCCTGCGAAGAAGCTCCAGGATTCCAAGAGGAGTACAGGCAAGAAACGAAGGTTGTCCGAGCAGCATCATTCCGATATTGGCGGGATGAAAACCATCTACATCTTTGAGAGGGTTGACGAGCATAATCAGTTCAAGGCTGTTCAAATGTGATGGGACAGGGTCTTGTATCAGGATGCCATGGATATCCGGCCTCCCATTCAGGTCCGCAATCAGGGAGCTCAGTTCTCCCTGGCTTATGTCTTTCGGCTTACGAATCACTTCCGAATAGAAGCCGACCTGACCGCAGGCCTTTGCTTTGCTCGACACATATATCTCGGAAGCCGGATTGTCCCCGACCAGCACAGCAGCGAGCCCCGGGACTATCCCTTTCTCGCTCAATTGCTCGACCATAGCCTTCAACTCGGTACGAATCTGCTTTGCCGTCGCCTTGCCGTCAAGAATCTGTGCCATCTTCGACCCCACCTCCTCTTTCTATAGTGTAGCCCTCAGGCAGCTTGCCATCAAAGTCAATCATTAGCCTCTCAATTGAAATCGCGTTGCCAGTCTCGTCATCCACCTCGACAACCACTGCGGCGAGTTTGACATCGTCCGAGGCAACCGCGAACCTGTGAGGAATACCGGTCAGAAACCTCGCCAGAACAGGTCGGGTCTTCATTCCAATCACACCGCTGTGAGGTCCGGTCATCCCGACATCGGTGATAAATGCCGTCCCTCTCTCAAGTATCATTTCGTCCGCCGTTTGAACATGAGTGTGAGTCCCAATCACCATCGAGACCCTGCCGTCGAGATAGCGTGCCATTGCCAGCTTCTCGGAGGTTGTCTCTGCGTGGAAATCAACCACGATGATCTTTACCTGATCTCTCATTAGGGACAGCTCGCCGTCGATCGTGCGGAAAGGACAGTCGATGTTGCGGCCGAATACGCGACCCTCGATATTGATGACACCGACCTTCCTGCCGTCCGGTAGTTGAAAAAGACATGATCCGAAACCGGGAGCGCCGGATGGGTAATTGGCCGGTCGGATCACTTTGTTCTCGGGTTCTTCGAGGTAAAGGAATATGTCGTTTCTGTCCCAGATATGGTTGCCCGAGGTCTGCACATCGACTCCATACGACATGATTTTCTGGGAGATTGGTTCAGTGAGTCCGAAGCCGCCCGCAGCGTTCTCGATGTTCGCTACGGTGAAATCGATCTTGTGCTTCTCTTTCACCGAGCGAATCAATTGCGAGAGGACCCAGCGCCCTGGCTTCCCCATTATATCGCCCACGAATAGAATATTCACGCAAACACCAATCTACTTAGCGTAGTCAACCGCTCTCGTCTCGCGAATAACGGTCACCTTGATCTGACCGGGATATTCCATCTCGGTCTGTATTTTCATGGCTATATCAGACGCCAGAATCCCGGCCTTGGCATCATCGATTTCGTGATGCTCGACTATTACGCGTATTTCGCGACCAGCCTGGATCGCAAAAGATTTCGCCACACCCTTGAAGCTGTCCGCCATCTCCTCAAGCTTCTCCAGTCGCTTAATGTAGCCTTCGAGAGGCTCTCGCCTTGCACCGGGCCGCGAACCGGATATTGCGTCGGCGGACTGAACGAGTACCGCATACGGTGTCTCCATCGGCACATCGCCGTGGTGAGAAGCCACAGCATTGAT
>DAOVLC010000393.1 GCA_030631455.1 Candidatus Zixiibacteriota bacterium | reverse complement strand
GAAAGCGGTTATATCACGCTACGGATCGACGCCGAGTTGACTTCGCTTGGGAACAGCAAGATATCCGGCAGCCCGGTCAAGGAAGGCCAGATGGTCGAGAACACAGTGATTGTCAAGGATGGCGAGTCGGTGCTATTGGGAGGGCTTTCTCGCTCTGTCGATCAGACCGTGAAGAAGCGTTTCCCGATTCTCGGCCATGTGCTGCCGTTTCTGTTCTCGCGCGAAATCACGATTAAGGAGAACTTTGAGAGCTTGATCATCTTGACTCCCACGGTGGTCGATTTCGCGACAGCCCTTGATGAAGAGACAATAGGCCTGATCGAAGGGAAGTAGGCTGGACTATCGAACCTCTCCTGATAGCCTGCGGCTTGGAGACTGACTTCGTCGTCGCAAGGCCTGACGAAATGCAATAGCGGTAAAGCTTTCGGATATATCCGAGTGATTCTCACAGAAAACCCTTCGCAGCTCAGGACAAGCTGTTAGGCACCGAAGATTCGATATTTCAGTTCATCTTCAACAACTCGTCGAGCTGCCAGCCCAGGACTTCATCTATGTCCGGCCTGTAGCCGATGTGCTGAAATCTGATCTTGCCCTGTTTACCGATCACAACCATGGTCGGAATACCCTTGACACCATACTCGGTCGCGGTCTCCGACGATCCGAAAAGGATGTTGAATGTATATCCATATTTGTTGATATACGGCCTGACTTGAGTCGTATCTTCCTGCCATACATTAACAGCGTAGTACTTCATTTCGTTACCACGCGCATCGTGGAATTCCTGCAACAGTGGCATCGTCAGCCTGCACGGCCCGCACCAGGTCGCCCAAAAATCGAGCATGACCACATTGCCCGCAAGCTCCGAGAGTGCAACTGTGCTCCCATATTTGTCGACCAACGAAAAATCGGGAGCGGGCTGATCCAGCATCTCTTTGAGAGCCTCTTTTTTGCGTGTGGCGCGGTCATCCTTGCGTTCGTCCTCGCGCTGCGCTTTCATCGAGGCCATGCTGTCCGTTATTGACTTCCGCGTTGCCGCAAAACCGGACAATCCCCGAAGCGCCTGTAGGTCAGGATCGTAAAGCACCGTTCGGTAGTCGTCGAATCCAGCACTCATTGCACTCTCTAATGCCGCAAGCGCCGAATCGGGCTGATCTACCTTGCAGAGCATAACCATCAGCCTGCAGTAGGCGTCGTTAGGTCTGTCCGCGGTTTCAGTCAAGTCGAGGAGGTAGGGAATCGCCTCGGCGTACATGCCGCGGTCATCGAGAAGATCTACAAGCTCGACTTTGGCGTAGTAGTCCTCAGGATGCTCATCAAGGAATCCGGTAATCTCGGCATACGCATCCTCGAACCTCTCCATCTTCTTGAGTATGTCGACCTTGGGAGACAAGGAACTGATCTCGTCAGGCTCGCTCTGTGACAACAGATTGAGGTAGATCAGGGCGGTGTCGAGATCACCGCGTCCCTTGAAAAGTCGACCGATGAACCTGAATGCTGAGGGCTGCGAATTGTCGGCCAAGATGGCGTTCCTGTAGCTCTCGATAGCGGCAGCAGTGTCACCGAATGGCTCATACGTGAGTGTAGCCGCCAGCCCATACCAGCCCCAGAAGTAATCCGGATCGAGTTCAGTCGCCTTCCTGAACAGCTCGATCTGTACGCTGTCGTCGTCCAGCGATCTGGCATACAGATAGGTGTACATGGCTGAATTGGGGTCAGATTCGAATGCCACCCTGTAACGCTCGACTAACTCATTTTTTTTATCGTATCTGAAGTGAATGTTCTGGAACGATCTGTGAAGTGAGGTGGAATTAGGATACCTTTCGAGATACTCCTCGAAAATTCCTTTCAGACCGTCGAAGTCGTAATCATCGCCGGAAGCATCGACATACGCGTTCAGCGTCGAATCACATTGCACCACAGCAGGGTCCTTGACGAATTCCCTGGCGGTGAATGGATCATCCGTCGCCTTGTCTGACTGCCCGCAGGACATCAGAAAAGCAATTGCCAGAACTAAGATAATTCCAAAAGATGTCTTTCGCATGTCTCCTCCTGTGAGTTGCATAACAATCGGCATAGTATAGGGTTTTAGTCCGGTTTATCCAAACGGAAAGTCCGGGCGGGACCGTTGGTCGCAAGCTCCTTGCGGTCTAATAGTTCAAGAATCCTATCCGGATTCTTACGCGGGAAACTCGACTTCAGCGAACCATTCAATGCGGATATCGGGGAAAATATCGTCCTGGTTCTTGATATCGCCGAGGTATGTCCAATCAGAGTCGTCCAGCACGTCGCCAGAACCGTAACGATCTGCCATGTTCGCAAGTCTCACGAACGCTTCGTGATGCTCTGCTAAGCGCATCTCGGCATAATCGCGTGCCGCCCAAGTCGAAATCAGGAACTGCCAGTCCGAAGCGGCCTCCAGCATCAACTCTCTTGCAGCTTGCTTCAGAATGTCCCGAAGCTTGTCATCGGTTGTATCTTTGTACTGGCGCGCCAGCTCGGACATCTTAGCTTCATCTTCGTAAATGTGCTTCCAGGTCCATTCAGTCCATTTATTGAGCCAGATATAGTGATATCCACCCTCGCCCCACGATCCTTCCGGGATCGATATGACACGGGACGGTACATTCTCGGTGAGATATTTCGAGCATGTTGTCAATTCGATATCAGGCGATTTGGCGATATTTCGCATAACCTCCTTGAGAAAACCGACACCTTCGGCCCACCAGTGTCCGAACAGCTCGGCATCGTAAGGAGCACAGAGGATTCCCTTTGTGGACGTGTT
>DAOVLC010000367.1 GCA_030631455.1 Candidatus Zixiibacteriota bacterium | reverse complement strand
TCAGCATGATCCAAACTGTGTGCCCGGTTTCCTCGAAGTGGGAGCATCCGGAAAACACGACATTATAATCGGCACACGTGAACGCACAGACAGAATGCCGATCTTCAGAGTATTCGCGAATTTCACCGGCTCAGTCGTGATCTCGCTTTTCTCCGGCGCGAGAATTCGCGATTCGCAGTCCGGCTTCAGATGGATCAGGACCGATGTTCTCAAGCGCTTGCGTCTTCAATGCGACAGGTACGACCTCGAATCTGAGATACTGCTTGGAGCCGGACGTATCGGCGGATCGATAGGGGAGATCGCAGTCCCGACAATCTACGGCGACTCGGAGAGTTTCATCAATCCGATTGTCGATGCTGCGCGGGCTATTAGGCTACTCTGGCGGAGTCTCTTCTGGTGAACTTGCGTTTTATTTACGTATATACTATATATGAAACTCGGACTGCGAGGACTGAATGGCAAAGAAGCTGAAAACGAAAAGCGATCAGAAGTTGTTCCTGCTGACCAACGACGACGGTTACACGGCGCCCGGTCTCAAGGCTCTGAACAGAGAGATCAGGAAGCTCGGCGAGGTGATCGTGGTTGCGCCGGATCGGGAGCAATCGGCATCGAGTCATTCGCTCACGCTCCAGAGACCGCTCAGGATCAACAATTACAGCAACGAACACTACTCGGTCGATGGCACTCCGACAGACTCGATCATGATTGCAGTGCACGCCCTGCTAAAAGGACGGAAGCCTGATTTCGTAATTGCAGGCGTGAATCACGGACCAAACATGGGCCATGATGTTACATACTCCGGCACGGTTGCCGCGGCAATCGAAGGATCGATACTCGGTATCCCGTCATTCGCAGTATCGCTGGCGGACTGGGATGTCGATGATTACGTGCCAGCCGCACGTGCTGTCAGAAAAATCGTGCGGCAGTTCGAGGACTGGCCGTTCCCTGAGTTCACATTCCTGAATATCAATATCCCGTATCTTGGACGGAAGCCGTATAAAGGTGCAAAGATCACCAAGCTCGGGAAGCGGGTATACGACGATATCATTGTCGAGAAAACAGATCCGCGCGGGAAACACTACTACTGGATCGGTGGCGAGCCGGAGTGGTTCGAGATCGAAGGATCGGACTTCTCGGCGGTCAATGCCGGTTACATTTCCATTACTCCGCTTGCAGTCGACATGACGTCCCACTCCACTTACAGGGAGTTTTCGGACATCAAGATCAAGGTGTGACTCTGCGTTTGTAGCGTCAATCCAAAAAAGATGTTGACAATTGCGGAAAAGTCGATAACATCAAGGCATGATAGTATCGGGGCGTAGCTCAGTATGGTAGAGCACTTGGTTCGGGACTAAGGGGTCGCTGGTTCAAATCCAGTCGCCCCGATATTATTAAAGCGATGGCAGGTATTGGAGTATGCCTGAAGATACAGGGAAGTACTACATCGGTGTGATCGGAGCAGGTGAATGTTCGGAAGATGTAAGGCAACTCGCATTTGACGTTGGTCGCGAGATCGCACGGTCAAGTGCCGTTCTGGTGTGCGGCGGTCTGGGAGGCGTTATGGAGGCGGCCTCCGAAGGTGCGAAATCGGCAGGTGGCACAACCATCGGAATTCTCCCCGGGCACGCGCGAGGCGATGCCAACCGTTTCATCGATTATGCAATCCCGACAGGATTAGGAGAGGCGAGAAATCTCATCGTGATAAACAGCAGTGACGCAGTAGTCGCCCTTCCCGGCGAGTTCGGAACGCTTTCGGAATTCGGATTCGCATTGAAGCTCGGGAAACCGGTCGTAAACATGGGCGGCTGGGATCTGCAAAATGCAGCTCCAGTAACAGGCAGTGCAGAGGAGGCAGTCCGATTAGCTCTTCAGAAAATAACCAAACGAGTGAATCCGTCTGTGCGAAAGTCCTGATTTCGGGGCAGGTACAGGGAGTCGGATTTCGCTATTTCGCTACTTCGACGGCACAGGATTTCCCGGTCAACGGTTACGTCAGAAATCTCGACACGGGGGATGTCGAAGTGGAAGTGGAAGGTTTGAAAGGCGATGTATCGCGATTCCTCGCGGCGCTCAGGCAGGGACCGAGATGGTCTCATGTCAACAGATTCCAGATCGAATGGAAGACATTCGAGGGGCTTTATGAACAATTCTTTGTCAAGTTCAAATAGTCCTGCGATTGATGAATACCTCAGAAGCAGAATCCGGGACATCCCCGATTTCCCGAAGAAGGGAATCGTCTTCCGGGATATCACCACACTAGTTGCCGATCCCGAGGCTTTCAAGAAGACGATTGACGCGATCTACGACCGTTGTCGCGAACTGAACATCACGAAGGTTGTGGCCATCGAATCGAGGGGGTTCATATTCGGATCGATACTTGCTTACAGATTAGGCTGCGGCTTCGTACCGGTTCGTAAGCCGTCCAAGCTGCCGTATGAGACGGTGAAGAAAGAGTATACTCTCGAATACGGCACCGGTACGGTGGAGATGCATGTCGATGCGCTCTCGTCCGATGACAATGTTCTCGTCATTGATGATCTGTTGGCGACAGGGGGTACGCTCAGGGCCACTTGTGATCTTGTCGAACAGCTGGGCGCACGGATAGCGTGCGTTGCTGTCGTGATCGAACTTTCGTTTCTTGGCGGACAGGACAGACTCGAAGATTACAACTACTTCTCACTTGTCAGGTACGACTCCGAGTAGGAACCTGCGACCAGATCCATAAGCCTTCCACCTATTCAATACTTTTGAATATGCCAGTGCAAAAAATAGCCGGGTGCTGGCCGTGGTTGCCAGCGCCCGGTCTAAGCAGCATAGATGCCGGCCAAGATATGGCCAGCCGAACAGGGGAGTAGCAAACGATCTTTAGCCGGCGGTCAGAACCGCCAGACCGATTGCTTTTTCT
>DAOVLC010000247.1 GCA_030631455.1 Candidatus Zixiibacteriota bacterium | reverse complement strand
TTCTTTTCGTTTGGGACCAATGACTTGACTCAGATGACGATGGGATTCTCCAGAGACGATGCCGCGAAGTTCCTGAAGTTCTACCTCGACAAGGGGATTCTATCTGAGAATCCGTTCGTCAAACTCGATCAGACGGGTGTTGGCCAGCTTATTGAGATTGGAGTTCGGAAGGGCAGGGAGGTACGTCAAGACCTTAAGATCGGTATCTGTGGTGAGCACGGTGGTGATCCGGCATCAGTCGAATTCTGCCACAGGTTAGGGTTGGACTATGTCTCCTGTTCGCCCTATCGTGTCCCGATAGCCCGTCTCGCAGCTGCGCAAGCTGTGATCAGAGAAGGTGGAAAGCCAAAACCGATGCCGAAGAAGGTCAAAGCTGCACCCAAGAAGAAGGCGACGAAGAAGGTTGCTGGGCAAGCAAGTGAGAAGAAAGCAAAAAGGGCTACTGAGAAAGTAGCTGAGAAGAAAACTAAACCAGCGACCAAGAAGACTGCTAAGAAAGCTGCGAAGAAGCCTGCCGAGAAAAAAGCGACAGCCGGGAAGAAGAAAAAGAAGTGAAGCCATCAAGGCTATGTTAGAGTGATTTTGAGCTGCCGGAAGTCAATAAACTTCCGGCCGTTCTCTATCGGTATGTGGAGATTCAAGTTCTGGCTATAGGTATGCTTCGGAGACCTCTAAAGTGATTGACGAAGCTCAGATAAAGCCGATAAGAACCAGAGAAAAACGGCTTGACAATGCCGGAACACTAAGTATCATTGCGTGGCTCAGAACCCTGGCTGGGAGTTGATGATGACACAGCAATTCAAGAAAAAACCGGAGCAGCTCGATTACATATTTAGGCCGCGGTCGATCGCGGTGATTGGGGCAACTCCTCGCAAGGGGGCGATCGGGCGTGAAATTCTGCACAATCTCATAACGTACGAGTTCAACGGTAAGATATTTCCCGTTAACCCAAACTATTCGGTTATCCATTCGATAAAAGCATACTCAAGCATACTCGACGTTCCTGATGCCGTGGATTTGGCTGTTCTGGTCGTGCCGCGGGACCATGTGATCAGTGTTGTCGATCAATGCGGTGAGAAGGGAGTCCGGGGACTGGTTGTGATAACCGCCGGTTTCAGAGAAGTCGGTCCGATTGGGCTTAAGCTCGAGAACCAGTTGGTCGAACGGCTCCACTATTGGGGAATGAGAATGATCGGCCCGAATTGTTTTGGGATAATCAACACCAGCTCGAAGATCAGACTGGATGCGACATTCTCGAAAGTCTACCCGACAGAGGGGAAGATCGGGTTTATGTCTCAGTCGGGAGGGCTCGGCGAGTCAATCCTGGAACAGGCGCGAGAGATGAACCTGGGGCTTTCGATGTTCGCATCGGTAGGAAACAAGGCGAATATCTCCGGTAATGACCTCCTCGAATACTGGAAAGACGACCCCGATGTTGACATCATTCTGCTGTACCTTGAGAATTTCGGAAATCCTCGTCGGTTCACGAAGATCGCGAGAGAGGTGGCCGCCATCAAGCCGATAGTCGCCGTCAAATCGGGTACCACATCCAAGGGTGCCGCGGCCGCAAGCTCTCACACAGGTGCGCTCGCCGGCGCCGAGGTCGCGGTTGATGCGCTCTTCGAGCAGACCGGTATAGTGCGGGTCGAGACGATCGAAGAGCTGTTCAATGTTGCAGCAGGCCTGGCGCGAATGGGCGTTCCCAGAGGCAACAGAGTTGGAGTCCTGACTAACGGCGGCGGACCGGGGATCCTCGCAACCGACTCCCTCGTAAACCTCGGCATGGAGATGCCGGAGTATTCGGATGAAACCAAGGCAAAGATTCGGCCTCAGATGCCGCCCGACACGCCGATCAATAATCCGCTCGATCTCATTGCCGGCGCCGGCGCGGAGCAGTTTAAGACAGCGCTCGAAGCAGCGATGCAGGACGATAACTTCGATACCATCTTCTCGATGTTTGTGCCGCTTATAACTGTAAATCAGATGGAGGTCGCTGATGCGATAGTTGATGTCAAGAAACGCTACGATAAGCCGCTATGCGCCTGCTTTATGGGAGTTTCAGAGTATTCTCAGGGATTGAGCCTCCTCAGATCCAACGGAGTTCCGGCAACGATTTTTCCTGAGCCAATAGCAAAGATGCTTGCGCAAATAGAGAGATATCGAAGGTGGAAGGAACGTGACGAAGGCGCGCTGCCGAACTACGATGTGAACCGAGAAGCTGTCCGAAAGATAATCGACGACGCTCTACATGAGGGTAACGAGGCACTTGTGGGTGAAAAGGCGCTCGACATACTGGATGCTTACGGACTGAGAATCGCTCCCTATGAATACGCGCACTCAGTGGATGAGGCGGTGCAGGTTGCGGCCAGCGTGGGTTATCCGGTGGTTGTGAAAGTAAATACTCCGAAGATACTGCACAAGACCGAGTTTGGAGCGGTCAAGGTTGATTTGCGTGACAGCGACGAGATCGTGTCTGCATGGAAAGAGATGGAGCAGAAAGTGCGGTCGGAGGTCAAGTCTGACGAGGAGTTCTCCGTTGTCGTTCAGAAAATGGTCAAGGGTGGCGTCGAGACTGTGATAGGTATGACCACAGATCCGGCTTTCGGCCCGCTTATCATGTTCGGCCTCGGTGGAATATATGTCGAAGTTTTGAAGGATGTTTCTTTCAAGATCAATCCGCTGACACATGCCGATGCTCGCGCCATGATAGAATCGTGCAAAGCATACAAGCTTCTGACCGGATTCCGCGGCTCTGAACCGGTCGATCTGGACCTCCTGGCAGAGTCGATTCTGAGAGTCTCGATGCTGGTCTCGGATTTCCATGAGATCGTAGAACTCGATGTGAACCCGTTCATAATTAATCCGACACGGGAGCAAACTGCGACAGTCGACGCACGGTTCGTTGTCAAGTCGCTATCCTGAAAGAGGATAAACAGACCAGATCAAAAACCCAGGTACAGATCCTCGTTTTTTGATGTTTCCATCGGCATTTAGTAGTATATTCTCAGAGAATCGAGTTCAATGAGTGGAAACACATGGAGGTACTAATGCACACAAAGAACAAACGGACAAGAATCAAGCTTGCAGCCGTACTGCTGCTGGCGATGACGATCCCGCTGATCACCGGCGGCTGCGGCACCCAGGTGCCGTCGGGACATCACGGCGTCAAGTATCTGAAGTTCGGTGGCGGCACCGAGATGGGCAAGGTCTACGCGGAGGGGTTTCAGTGGCATTTGCCGTGGAACTCAATGTACGTCTACCGCACTCAGACACAGGAGTCAAAAGAGACTCTGAATGTGCTTTCATCCGACGGGGCCACGATCCAGATCGAGGTCTCGATATGGTATCGCCCGGTATTCAACAAGGTCGACAGTCTGCAGATTACCATCGGACCGAGATATCTTGATGTAGTGATCAAACCGGCTCTCCGTGGAATAGCAAGGGGAACGGTTGGACTCTACAAACCGGAAGAGATATACTCGACAAAGCGTGAGGAGATCGCGAATCTGATAACAGCAGCTATGCAAGAGCAGATGATAGCGAAATTCATCGAACTCGAGAATGTGATCTTCAGGGATGTTGTTCTCCCCAAGAAGATAACTGACGGGATTAACAACAAGCTCGTTGCCGATCAGGAAGCTCAGCGGATGAAGTTTATTCTGGAAAAGGAAAAGCAAGAGGCGGAGCGCAAAAGAATCGAGGCAGCTGGCATCGCTGATTTCCAGAGAATCGTCTCAGCCGGTCTGACCCCGAATCTTCTGAAATGGAAAGGAATCGAAGCGACCGAGAAGCTGGCCAATTCTCCCAATGCAAAGGTCGTTGTCATTGGCGCAGGCAAGGAAGGCCTGCCACTCATTCTGGGTGGGAATTAGCCGGCACGTTTGAGAAGAGCGAGAGCATGCCGATAATAGTGCTCGCAGGGGTACAACCCCTGCGAGCACTCGAAGATTAGTTGCGGGTTTAGGATTTCCAAATAAGGCGGGGTTTGACTCTCCGACATCACGTATACAGCCATCGCGAGAATAGAAGCCTGTGGGGTGAGTTCTACGTGTCCAGTGCACGATGGATAAGTGGTAAAATCATGGACAGGGGGCATCGGATATCGATAGAGGAAAGACAGAG
>DAOVLC010000219.1 GCA_030631455.1 Candidatus Zixiibacteriota bacterium | reverse complement strand
GCTTAGCGCAATGGACAGTCGAGGTTCGACCCTTAGGGAACGGATGCTGGCATGTATACTTTCGGAATCACTTCCTACGTGAATTCATCCTTGCAAAACCTTTAAAAGGTGTTACCCATGTCCCGGAACATATGTAACCTATGTCTTGACATTGCACACGGTGACCCGACAGCACAAAGAACGTCCCCGTCTGCCCCACTAAGGTTCTGCGGCATAAATCAGAGGATGTATTTCGATAGATCTTCGTCTTCGATTAGTGCATCGAGCTTCTTTTTAACTGTGGCTTTGGTGATCTTCAACGTCTTCGATTTCCGCCCGGGACAGTCAAACATGATATCTTCCAACAGTGTAGTCAGGATAGTGTGAAGCCTGCGGGCTCCGATATTCTCCGATGTTTGATTCACCTTGTCGGCGAAATGCGAAATCTGCACGATAGCTGATTTCTCGAAAACGAGTCTGACGCCTTCAGTATCGAGTAACGCCGTGTACTGTTTTACGAGCGCGTTCTTCGGCTCGGTCAGGATTCTGATAAACTCGGCCTTACCGAGGCTGTCGAGTTCCACACGAATCGGAAAACGTCCCTGCAACTCGGGAATCAGGTCTGATGGCTTTGTCATGTGAAAAGCCCCCGCCGCGATAAACAAAATGTGATCCGTTCTGACCATACCATATTTGGTCATGATACTGCATCCCTCGACAATCGGGAGAATATCTCTCTGTACTCCCTCCCTCGATACATCCGGACCGGAAGTACGACCTTCAGACGAAGCGATTTTGTCGATCTCGTCGATGAAAATAATGCCTGAGTTCTCCACCCGTTCAAGGGCTATGCCAATCACTTCGTCCATGTCAATCAGCCTGCCGACCTCCTCGCCGACGATTACTCTGAATGCCTCCTCGACAGTGGTCTTGCGCCTCTTGCGCTTCTTAGGAATCATCCCGGAGAACATCTCCTGGAAATTGACGCCAAGCTCCTCCATGCCCTGCGGAGAGAATATCTCCACGACCGGAAACTGACTGCTCGTGGTCTCGATTTCGACATGCCGCTTGTCAAGTTTGCCCTGGCGGAACAAATCCCGCAGCTTTTCCCTGTTGCGTTCCCACTTCTCGTTCGGATCTTCGACCGGTACCGGCACAGGACCGCCCCCCCTGTGTTCCAGCGCTTTCCTCGGAGGCTTCGGCAGCAGAAGATCGAGTATCTTCTCTTCGGCGATTTTCTCGGCTTTTGCGCGAACCTCCTCACCCATTTCACGCTTTACGGTGGTGACCGAAAGGTCCACGAGATCGCGAGCCATCGATTCGACATCGCGCCCGACATATCCAACCTCAGTGAATTTTGATGCTTCGACCTTTATAAAAGGCGCATTTGCGAGTTGTGACAGCCTGCGAGCAATCTCGGTCTTGCCGACACCTGTCGGTCCAATCATAATAATATTGTTTGGAAGTATCTCGTCTTTGATCTCACCTTCAACCTGCTGTCGGCGCCATCTGTTTCGCAACGCGATCCCGACTGCCTTTTTAGCCTTCTCCTGACCGATTATGTACTTGTCAAGTTCTGCTACAATTTGTTTTGGCGTAAGCTCAGTGTCCATTACATTCCTCCGAGTCGGTATAGTATGCTCAACAACAACCGAAGTCAAGCGGATTGCGTTACTTTCAGATCGGCTTTACATTTGACAGATCGGAATAGGCAGTCATCAGGCGTATGAAACAGCCCTTATTGCTCCAGACAGGTGAATTTAGCTTGACAATCGCATAAGAAGGTAGTCATCTAATACCTGTGAAACATCTCAGGATCAAGATGATCGACCCTCGGGAGGTGCGGCACCTCCCACAGAGAACCGCTGTCATTTCTCTTCTGATGCTTCTGCCGCTCCTGGCGCTTTCCTGCTCTTCTAATCTTGAGGATCGACTGCGTGCCTATGAGGTTGCTCACAACATTCATGATGTTGAGCAAGCATTGCTGTGTTTTACTGATGATATCAGATTCGAGATGGTCGGCAGCTGGATTCGCCAGGGGAAGGAAGAGATGCGTGAGTATGAAGAGTGGGATGCTGCCGTCAACAGCCGTTTCACGTTCAGGGATATCGGAATCAGCGGCGATACGATCTTCTGCAGGCTTACGGAACGAAACGACTGGTTCAGGCTCGCAGGTATAGATGCTATAGATTACGAACGTGCGAGAATCACATTCCGCGAGGGCTTGATCGAGGAGATAATTACAGAGCAAACAGTGGAAAGCATGAATGCAACCCGACAGGGATTTCAATCTTTCATCCAATGGGCGTCCAGAGAGAGAATCTACGAGCTAGTCGAGCTAATGAGAGGGATCGAGTTCGTGTTTGCCAAAGAAAACGCAACTGCTTGGCTGGCATTGCTTCAGGAGTGGCGCGTCGCGACCTTTCGACCGGCCCGTGCCTACTACAAGATCGACTGTCGGATAGACCCGTCCACGGGTAGGTTGGAAGGCACCGAGACAATACGACTGACAAATGGAGGCTCTGAACCTGTCGAACGGCTCGCCTTAGACTGGACACTGAGCAGCACCGAATCAATAGAAGTATCAATCGGCGGCCAAAGAATCCAAATCCTTGGAGAATCCGAACAGCGGTTTCTTGAATCACCTATCTTCTTCGAACTCCCGGAGCCGCTTGACTCCAGTGAACAGATTGAACTCCATGTACGATTCACCAGAACACATTCAACTGAGCGGAGTCAGATCAAGTTCCGGCTCACAGGATGGCACCCTCGGCTGTTCTGGGGGTTTCCAACACATGACGATTTCGATGTTCGAATCGATGCGCCTGACGACTATGCCATTGCCACGAGCGGCCGCCTTGATTCGCAATCTGGTTATCATCACGCAGAGAACGTACGATCATTCGGACTATTTCTCGGAAAGGATATGCAGGTACTCGAATCGGAAGTGGGCGGCATACTAATACGCTGTCCATATAACAGCGAGAGTAGAGAGTGCGCAGAGCTGCTGGTGGAGACAGCCGAAGATGTGATCGCCTTCTATCGTGATCGATTCGGGTTCTACCCGTCCACAAGCCTCACGATCATACCGGGAATGGACTACCCCGCCGGCGGTTACCCTGCCGCAACGAACCTCGTGGAGATTCACGGGCAGGAGAGGATGCGCCAGCGATCAGAGCTTCACTGGAGATGGATTGCCGCACACGAGATAGGCCATCAGTACTGGGGAGAGTATGTCCTCGATAAGAGCCTACAGGGCTGGAATTGGCTGATGGTTGGCCTGGGGACTTACGCTGACAGGGAATATACCCGCACGGCTGGACTGAGCCTCGACAAGCATCGAAACATCGTGGCCCGCTACACTAACGGCGTGAGAAGATTCTACGATACGCGGGCAGAACAGACTCCAACTGAGATCGCGGATCTGGAATTCGATTTCAACAATGTCGTCACTCACGGTAAAGGTTTCAGCATAATCAGCGCACTGGCAAGTCTGCTCGGTCACGATACGTTTGACCGAATATATCTCCGTTGTCTGAGCGAATTCGCCGGTGACCGGATGGGCGTCCGAGAATTCCGGGCTGTGTGCGAAGATGAAGTCCAGAAGGATCTGGGGTGGTTCTTCGACCAGTGGGTGTATTCGAGCAGATATCTTTCTTATGAGATCATATCCCGCGAATGTTCAATGGTAGGTGATACATACGTATCAGTGGTTCAGATCGAGTGTCTCGGTACTTTGAGAATGCCGATACCGGTCGTGGCCAATTTCGAGGATGGTACAAGTGCGACGAAAACCACTGATCGATTCCTCGATATCGATGTTCTCCACTTTGAAAGCGCAGCACCTCTGAGTGATGTCAGACTTGACCCGGACGGAGAGCTCGCACTGGTGGTACCGCCCCCGACCGTTGACGGAGCGATCCTTGGCAGAGCGCTCGATCAGATGGAGTACATAGATATTGGGCAGATTGCGTTAGACCTGTATCTCAAGGCACTTGAGATAGAGCTGGCTGAGGGCTCGCTCTGGAAAAAGCTCGGGGTCGCGCTCTACGACGGGAAATACTACGAAGAGGCAGTTGTGGCTTTCAGGCGCTCTACCGAGTTGCTGGAGAACGAAGGATCGCCGTACACATTTGTCGCCTACGTCTGGCAAGGACATGTGCTGGACATTCTCGGAAGGCGTGAACAGGCGATTCTCAGTTACGAAGAAGCACTCAGACGAGATACCGGCAGAACATCCGAGTACAGCCAGTACAATATGAAGATAGACCAGCAATGGATTAGAGAACGGCTGGATGAACCATTCAGGCGGGAGTGATTGGCTTGATCTGCCCGTTCGGTTAGTACAAGCGGACGTGAGTCCTGAGCTTCTTCATCTTCTCGTCAGTATCGACCTTCATACCGGGATAGGCGTTGACGGCAATACTGAGAAAATCGTCGATGTCT
>DAOVLC010000120.1 GCA_030631455.1 Candidatus Zixiibacteriota bacterium | reverse complement strand
GAAACCCTTGCGGTTTCGACTCTCTATTCCCACTGTCTGCATGAAATGTCAAGAGCACAAGGCTCTTGACCTACTCGACTGCCGCTCACTGAGCGCGGGGCTCCCGATCTATTATGTACAAGAAAAAGGCGGCCTGCTGGGCCGCCTTATGTATTCGCGTGATCTCGCTGTCTATCCGAATGCTGCTATGGCTTCATCCACCGAGTCCTTCACATCGAAGACCTCGGTCAGTCTGGCTATTACCATTATTCGTTCGACCTTCTTGGTCAGATTCGCCATCTTCAGCTCGCCCTCGGAGTCCTTGAATTTTTTATAGTGATGAATCAGAATCGAAAGCCCGGATGAGTTAATCCAAGCGCAGCCGCCCAGATCGACTATCGCCTTCTTATTGCCTTTGCCGATTATCGCGTAGAGTTTCTCGTCGAGTTCGCCCGTATCGGGGCCACCCATAAGCTGTCCCTTAACCTCAACAACCCAGATACCGTCTTTCTCGTAAGCATTAACCTTCATCAAGTCCTCCAGCTGGTCTTCATCGTTTTGTCCATATTACGAAACCGTCGCGCAAAACTCAACCGAAATCTCGCATCAGCCTCGATCATACGGCTCTTCGGAGTCTGTCTACTTGATCCCGAGCTTCTTTTGTGTGTACGGTATCAGCCCGCCGGCGTTAATGATCTCCTGAATCTCCGGCGCATAGGCCGGGAATGTGTACTCACCTTTCGGCGTCGTGACAGTTCCTTTCTCCAGATCGACTTCCACCTTGTCGCCTGCCTTGAGCGAATCTACCAGCTCAGCATTCACTATCGCCGGAATCCCGTTGTTGATGAGGTTCCGGAAGTAGATGCGCGAGAATGACTTGGCGACAACGGCACCCACACCTGTGAATTTCAGGCATTTGACTGCTTGTTCGCGCGATGATCCGCATCCGAAGTTTTTTCCGCCGACAACCACGTCGCCATTCTCGACCATTTTCACAAACTCCGGGTCGAGATCCTCCATCGCATGCTTCGCCATTTCATCAGGCTCGGTGACGGTGTAGGTGTATTTGCCGGGAAAAATCACATCGGTATTGATGTCATCGCCGTACTTGAAAACCTTACCTCTAATTATCTTCACATTAATCTCTCTCGCAAAACCGAGCGAAAATTACACTATATCAGAACAATTGTCAACAAGTGATGTGCCCGGTTTTTATTGGCGATAGCTGGCGCGTCAGGTTTCATGTCCGGCTTAGCCGGACTACGGAACCGATCTACTTTATGTAATCTGTGAGCGCGCCCTTGAGTGCGCTTGCGGCTGCGGTTAGATGATTGACAAGCCAGCAGTTGGCTGGGTAGCTGGTGCCGCATGTGTATGGTGTGGCGAGAACGGTGGCTTTGGTCTTAGAATCGAATCCGGGAATATCTTCGAGAAGGTAACCCGGTGGAAGTATCACTCCTCCGGCTTCGACAATCGGAATCAGAAGCCTGCGTTTCAATGCGTCGAGATATGTATCCTCGCACATCGGCGACACAAATAGACGCGTCGAAGAGCTGATCTTCTGACCTTTGAGCAATTCCGAGACCTGCTTGATCGCTTGCGTACCACCCGCACATGCGCCACCGACGAATACCGTTTCTATCGGTTTGATTTCTCCCAAATCCTTGACCCGTTGGCTGGAGGTCATATCTCCGGCGAGTACTACCTGCGGTTCGAGACCGGAGATGGTAAGCACATAATCCTGATGGTAGAACGCTTTGCTGTCGGAAAACCAGACCTTAAAATCGGTGTGTCCCCGTTTCGCGAGGAATTTCCGCGTTGTCTCGTCGAACACCGTGTACCCACAGGCCGCTCCTGACGCCTGCGTAAGATGGCAGAGGCAGACTCTTTCGTAAATATTCAGCTTCTCGACTACATTACCGGCATATTCGACAAAGTGGTTCTCGAAAACGGACGCCGGAAGGTTCGCCACAGCGTAGCTGAGTATATCGAATGCGGTCACGCCTCGCTGGAGACGATCCTGCAAAGTAATCCTTACGGTTGCCGGAACCGTGAGCGAGAACTTGCCGGTTTTCAGAGCCTGCGTCATTTGAGATTCATTCACCTTGATAGTCAGCGTCGAAAATGCCGACAGCCCGCCTGCAATGCATTCGTTCTGCGCTATCAGAATGCTTGGTACTATATCATCGCCCTGCACCAGCGAGAAGATATTTTCAGCCGCTTGCAATTCACTGGCTCTGCCGTTCAGCGGGCTTCTTTTCCGTCCGGTTATCAGCCTGACTTTGTCTGCGACCCTGGTGGACACGCGCAGTGATTCACTCTGTTTTCGGTTGGAGACATCGATGAGTATCAGATCGGGTGTGACCTCGATGGCTTTGTCGGATTCCACCATCTCGATCTCGGAGCATTTCGCGAGGATCTTCTCAGCAGCGGTTCTGTAATACTCGATAAACACACCGTTGCGGCCCATTTTCGGTTCAGATCCGAATCTGAATTCGAGCTGTTCGAGCTTGAGTGTGCGCGGTTTCTCTTTGATTCCGTATCGTCTGCGCCAGCTATAGAATCCCGCCTTGGATAGTCCAAGCTCTCTCCCGCACCTGAAATCGTCGCCGAAACGCTCCCATAGCTCTCGAATCATGGCCTCGGAATACTTCGGAAACGATCTGCGCGGTATGCCCTTTTTGCGACGCCAGTATTGTACCAAATGCTCGGTGACATTTCCACCGAGAGCCTCGGCGATCCGCTTGTCGGTATGATATTGCTTCTGGAGCCTGAGAAGCTCCGCCTTGGTCGGCATTTTCATGCGTGACCGCCTCTTAGAATAAAGGCTTTAGAATCTTGTAAGTCGTTGTTAACGACACGGATACAACTCGGGTACCGCCGACTACCGGCATAAAACTGGTATCGCCCGACCATCGCGGCACTATATGTATGTGTAGATGACCGGGGACACCCGCTCCTGCCGGTCGCCCGAGATTCATTCCGATGTTTATCCCATCCGGCTTGAATGCCTTCTTCAATATCGCGACAACCCTGCGAGTCTCAAGCATTAGCTCACATGCGGACTCGTCATCAAGCTTCTCGAGCACACCGATATGTCTATATGGGGCGATCATAAGGTGGCCCGATGTGTATGGATAGCGGTTCATGATTATGAATGTCCGCTCGCCGCGGTGAAGGATAAGGTTGTACTTATCCCGCTTTTCCTTCAAGACTCTGCAGAACAGGCATCCCTTCTCTTTGATGCCTTTTACGCCGAGTAGGTACTCTTCTCTCCATGGTGCGTATACGGATTTCATCATAAGATCATATTAAAGAATAGGTTGCAAAAACGCAAATTAAAACCTGAAGGTTCGTGCGGAAGAAAGAAATGAAAAACAGAAAAAGGCGCCGATGTTATCGACGCCTTTTTGCTGAAAAGAGGTATCGGTCTAATTAATGCGAATCATCTCCACGCGACGGTTCTTGTCGCGTCCATCGGCGGTCTTATTGTCGTATTTCGGCCTGTCGGGACCGTAGCCCTTAGCGGTTAGACGGGAACCCTCGACGCCCTTCTCCACGAAATAGTCAACAACTGACTGGGCACGCTTCTGGGACAGTTCCATGTTTCGCTCGTGCGAGCCGGTAATATCAGTATGTCCCTGAATTTCGAGGCGGGTATGCGGCAGGGCGTTGAGAGATTCAACCACCTTATCGAGTTCCACTTTCGCATTGTCGGTAAGGTTGGCAGAATTCACTGCAAATGTCACACCGATCAGAACGACGTCTTTCTCGACCTTGTATGCCACCGGGCAGCCGGTGTTGTCGACTTCGAGTCCTTCCGGAGTGCCAGGACACTTGTCGAGACCATCGCAGACACCGTCGCCATCCGAGTCAATCTCGCAACCGTCTTTGTCAACCTTGCAGCCCTTCGGAGTACCGGGGCACTTGTCCAGATAGTCAGCAACGCCATCTCCGTCGGTGTCGAGCGGGCAGCCGCTGGCATCGACCTTGGCAATTTCAGGTGTATCCGGACACTTGTCGATACCGTCGCAGACACCGTCGTTATCGGAGTCGCTCAGGCAACCGTTCACGTCAACCTTGCAGCCTCTCGGTGTGTTCGGGCACTGATCGAGACCATCGCAGACACCGTCGCCGTCTCCGTCGAGCGGGCAGCCGGCCTCATCTACGATACAGTCCTTCGGTGTCTCGGGACACTTGTCTTCTTCGTTACAGACACCGTCTTTGTCGTCATCCTTACAGGCGCCAAGATACGCTGTGATCGTAGCGCCAATCTCGAATACTCCGGGTGGATTGTCGAGACCGTCGGAGCCTCCCACATCCTTGTCGTCTTTGAAATCCGAGAAAGCACTGGTCAACAGATGATAACGCAGGGCGCCACCAACCGAGAATTCGTCGATGAGGAAATACTCAACGCCCGCGCCGAACATAAGTGTCATCTGCTGATCGCGGAAATTGAACATGTTGCCGTTGACATCGGGAATCATCACTTTGTTGTCCCATTTGTCGCGTACTCGCCACGAGTCGAGCCCAACACCCGCAGTCAAGTAGAAATTGTACTCGGCATCCGGCGTAATGTTGTAGTAGCCAGCCAGTTCGACAATATGGTGCCGAATACGAAGCTTATCGTCATCTTCGTCAGCTGCGACCATCATGGGCAAATCTTCGGTTAGATCGAGCATTCCGCCCTTGGTCGGGCCGTACATTCCTACGAGGCCGATCGACCAGTTCTTGTGAATGCCGAACTTGATCTCAGCGCCGCCCATCGGACCGAGTTTCCATTCTCCTCCGGTAAGGAAGAGTCCCCCGCGGGCACCGATGCCGATTTTGTCAGTCGTCTCGGCCGCGAAAACTGGGATGGTCAACATCAGGACCAATGCCAGCACTATTACTGTTTTGAATCCTTTCTGCAAAACAATCACCTCCTGTTTCGATTTGCGTCGGGAGCGCAGAAACCATGTCATGCGACAAATGATGTCTCCGACTCCCTCAAAAGACTCATCATTTATTTTCTATACGCTAAAGACCCTCTCAATTGCACAGTCTACCGCCGAAATTTGACTCGGAAAGTAACAACTAACCGAACAAAAATCAACAAAAAAGATGCATATGTGCACAAACGAAGATTCAGGTCAAATCGCGTAAGTTCATCAACCGCAAATGAAATGCAGCAACAGGACGGTGGCATGTCACTACTTTGTGAAGGTAACGGTCAATTCCGGAGGTGAGACGACGGTGTTCCATCACTGCGCAGGCATCCAGTCCTGCATTCTGCTCCCAGATGTGATATCACTCCTTCTCGAACGTAACAAGCAGCACAGGAGGATACTCCTGACTATCCCAGCTCAGAGACTCGTATGTAATATACTCTTCCACCAACCAACTCGGCGGTTCCATTGGATCATCACTCCAGTGTATCTCCATTATTAGTTCTTCTTTGGAGAATTCACTAACGAGTTGCTGAACGCTCGACCCGGTTACTTGGTAGGAGAGACTTGATTCGTCCTCAGCCAATTCGAAGAGCTCAATGTCGTGGCACTTCAGTATGCTCTGGATTGACGAACATCCATAGGGATCT
>DAOVLC010000019.1 GCA_030631455.1 Candidatus Zixiibacteriota bacterium | reverse complement strand
CCATGATGAGATCCACTCCAATGAAATCGGAGATTGGCGACCGCCCGACAGGCATTAAATCGAAAGAGATATACGCAGCCTCAGCGCCACCGAGTTGGGTGACTATGTTGTCACCTGATGAGGGCATGGTGAGGGTCGTTGACTGCTACGAAGCGACGTTTGAGTTTGAGGTCAGTTCGATGGTGCGTGGTAATAACTGGTTCTATGTCTGGATTGCCACCGATGATCCAGATTACAATGAATGCGAACTCGTTGTCAATGACTGCTCCGCACCGCCGTATGAGGTGAACACGTACGTTCGAGTGAACGCGATCCTTGGCTTCGCATTCTGCGACGGCTATCTCGATTTCGGCGATGGCGGAGATGAGTGGGAGTATGTGAACAACAGCGGCTGGTTTGACGATGGTACTGTGGCAGATGCATTCACTGTTGATGGCGGCGATGATCCTCTGTACTTCGGATCATTTTACTGGGCGGTTGACTCGAACCGTGTCGCATGGGTCGAAGAGTGTGGTAACGAGTTTGCCCACCTCTCTGCCGACACTGTCTGTACCCTGGTGGAGAACATGTACATGGATGAAATGTACAATAGCAGCGGAGATTCTACGAGTATCTTCGGTGATTACTTTGAAGCGGCAGTGATTGACTCTATATACGATCAGACTACCGGGGGGCTTGACAATGCGCTGGCCATCGGTATGCGGCTGTCGTACAGAGAGTGGGGCGCATTTGGGGCGCCGTTCAACAATTTCAAGCTGATCGCGTACGATTTATGCAATCGTAATTCCGATCCGGTTACCGACCTGTACTGGGGTCTGTTTGCCGATTGGGATATGCCGGGCAATTATGACGGCTACGAACAGGTCAATGGCGATCTCAGCATTGGCGTTGCTTACCAACACAATGAAGTCTCCGGTGAGCTGGCAGGTTACGGGACACTGCCAATGGCCGGAAGTTCGCTCGATGGTACCACCGTTACTACTGGTATGTATAGTGGCTATGGAATCAGCAATCCGTATCAGATTTACAACGGTTTGCTGCCTGACATATTCTTCAACCTCGTTGACGACTGCCCCGAGGGAGAATGGTGCTACCATCCGAATGCTGCTCCCGAGGCTTATCCGGATGACAGGGCGATGATTCTGACCGCAGGTAAGAAAACGTTCGACAATGCGGAGTGCGTCAGTGGTGCGTACGTGGTGTTCTACTATCCGCTTGGTATCAGCATGGGCGAAATAGAAGATATGATCAAGCTTGCCAACAAGTGGGCCGGATATGACCGTGGCGATCTCAACAACGACGGTGAAATCACTCTCAATGACCTGGTTACTCTTATTCTGTACCTGAACGGCGGGAATGCCCCGTACCCATTCTTATATCTTGCCGATGTTGACGCTGACGGTGACGTCGACTATGATGACGCGGTCTATTTCTACAACTTCTTCTTCGAGCACGGCCCATATCCGATCTCGAAGTTGATTCGCTGATACGATAGTAGGCACTTAGCTGTGAGCGCTGAGGTGCCCCACCCAACGAGTGGGCATTTCAAACTCATTCGCACCGGTTGGGTGCGGCACCTGTGCCGCCAAAAAAGTGGGGGAACTCCCGGCCCAGCATTCTGATTGACTTGCTGAACAGTAATAGTTACACTGTTCGCACAGATCGTAGCGGGTGGCATGTGTAGTTGCTCGCGTGAATGCGGCTACGCGCGGACCGACGTTCTGCGGAGAAAATAGTCTCTGAAGGATTGATGTGCAGATATGATACAAGCGAAAGACCTATCGAAGACATTCAAAGATAAGAAGCGCGGGACGGTGAAAGCTGTCGATGGTATATCGTTTGAATGCAAAGCAGGCGAGATATTCGGATTGCTCGGGCCTAACGGCGCCGGGAAGACGACCACTCTGCGGATGCTCTCCACATCGCTGAAGCCGACATCCGGAACAGCAATGATAAACGGTGTTGACGTCGCGGAAGAACCAGAGAAGGTCCGAGGCCAAATCGGTTTTCTATCAGGCAATACCGGGTTGTACGGCAGGCTAACGGCACGCGAGATGGTAACCTACTTCGGCAAGCTCTACGGGATGTCGGCATCGGACATAAAGCTGCGAATCGATAAGCTTTTCTCTATGCTCGACATGCAGGAATTCGCCGATGGAAGAAACGAAAAACTCTCCTCCGGCATGAAGCAGAAAGTTTCCATCGCGCGATCGGTTATCCATGACCCACCGATCATGGTCTTCGATGAGCCTACGACCGGCCTCGATGTCATGTCATCCCGGACAATCGTGCAGTTCATCCGCAAGTGCCGAGATGACGGGAAATGCGTTATCTTCTCGACACATATTATGAGCGAAGCGACACGGCTTTGCGACAGGATCGCTATTATCCATAAGGGAAAGATCTTTGCCGACGGTGCTGTGGACGAGATTTTGAGCAGAACCGGTGTCGACAATCTCGAGGATGCCTTCATCAAGATAGTGGGAGAGTAGAGATGCGGATCAGGACGGTAGAAACCATCTTCAAGAAAGAGATGACAGACACGCTGCGTGACAGGCGAACGTTGATTTTCATGCTGGCCGTTCCCATCGCAGCTATACCACTCCTGTTGATAGTGATTTCAAATTTGATGACCGGCCAGATCGAAAAGGAGATGGAGAGGACATCAATGGTCCTCGTTCAGGGAATGGAGTTCCTGCCGGATGACCTGCGCGGTGACTTGAACGGTGCTGAGAGTTTCACAATCGAGCCCGATGCGAATTCCGATTTGAACGACATGATCGAAAGAGTTAAAAGCGGCGAGGTTGATGCGCTTATGGTTGTGCCGAGAAGTTTCGACAAGGCGATTGCTCTCGAATCGCCGACCGAGATTGAGATATTCTACGATGAGGCGGAGATCAGATCGGGTTTTGCCGTAGACAGGCTCGACTCCATTCTTGCTTCCTTCAGAAAAGCGACGATAAGCGCACGTCTGCAGCAACACGAGATATCCGAAGATGTCATCAAGCCCTTCGATATCACCAGTCGGAATGTCGCATCGATGAAGAAGGTGGCGGGTGAGACTCTCGGAGCCATGCTCCCCTATCTGATAATCATCATGTGCTTCATGGGTGCGATGTATCCTGCCATTGATCTTGCGGCTGGCGAAAAGGAGAGGGGTACGCTTGAGACACTGCTCGTGTCGCCCGCATCAAGGGGGGAGTTTGTTGTGGGTAAGTACCTGGTGATACTTTCGACTGGTACTGTTGCCGCGCTTCTCTCGATGGTCAGCCTCACGTTCTCTCTGAATTACATGGCCAGTGGAATCATGAAATTCACGGGCGAAATTCTGTCGATCGATTTCGATCTGGCCACTGTGATTCTGGTTTTTATGATCGTACTGCCGCTGGCAGGTATATTCTCCGCAATTCTTTTGTCCGTTTCGATATTCGCCAGATCATTCAAGGAAGCTCAGAGTTACATCACAGCGCTGAACATGTTTATTATTTTGCCTGCGTTTGTCTCGCTTCTGCCCGGTGTCGAACTCGACTACAAAATAGCACTGATCCCGGTAGTCAATGTGAGCATGATTATCAAAGAAGCCGTTTCGGGCTCTGTTCAGTGGAACTATGTGATAGCAACCTTCGTATCCACAAATGTGCTGGCAGCCGCACTGCTCTACTTAGCGAAGAAGTGGTTCGAGAGAGAATCGGTGTTGTTCAGAATGTAACTCAGGAGAAATGCAATGATAACCTCCATCGACCAGTTCAAGGAATACTGGACTCGCGAGTCTGGTAGTACTCGCAAGATCATGTCTGCTCTGACGGATGCTTCACTCGCTCAGAAAGTCGCCGATGACCATCGCACACTCGGCAAGGTTGCCTGGCACATAACTCAGTCGATTCCGGAGATGGCAGGCCGTACAGGACTGTCCGTCAAAGGTCCGGCAGAGACCGATGCTGTCCCGGGAACCGCTGACGAGGTTCGTGCTGCCTATGACACGGCCGCATCTTCGTTGCTTGAGCAGATAACCGGCAACTGGAACGACGACACTCTTGAGACTGAGGATGAGATGTACGGCGAGACATGGAAGCGCGGGTTCACAGTCAAGGTGCTGATTGACCACGAGATTCACCACCGCGGTCAGATGACCGTTCTTATGCGGCAGGCTGGATTGAAAGTACCCGGTGTCTACGGTCCATCGATGGAGGAGTGGGAGCATTTTGGCATGAAGAAACCTGAAATCTAATAGTTACAGGCTCCTTAAGTCGTCGCTTCAGTTATCCTCGATACGAAAACAGAAAGTTGAAGGAGAATCCGATGTCCCAAAAAAATCGCAAATCTCTTGAGAAGGAGACGGTTCGAATCGGCTTGATTGCTGTCTCTCTCGCTTCATTAGTCGCGCTTTTTGTTCTTGTCGTTTCGATTCCGTCTACCGGCCTGTCGCAACAAGTGCAGGATGCCCCTGAGGTTAGAACTATCGATGAGAAAACACGAGCGGAGATCGTCGATAGTGTCACGACGACTCTGAATAACATCTACGTGTTCCCCGATGTCGCGAAAGAGATGGAGAAATACGTCCTCAAGCAGATGAAGCAGGGTAAGTATGATACGCTGACAAACGCTGCGACATTTGCCGAAGTCCTGACAGAGGACCTGCGGGAAATATGTCACGATCTCCATTTGCGAGTCGGCTACGCACCGGACGAATTCTTCGAGCGAGAAGAAAGTGACACCCTGACAGATGACGCGCGCAAGGAGATGCAGCGCCAAAGAGCGTACGAAAACTACGGGTTCTACAAAGTGGAACGGCTGAGTGGGAATATCGGCTATCTTGATCTGCGCCAGTTTGCCGATGCTCGCAGGGGTGGCGAGACCGCAGTGGCTGCAATGAATTTCCTTGCAAACTCCGGTGCGCTGATTATCGATTTGCGACAGAATGGAGGCGGATCTCCATCGATGATTCAGTTGATATCGAGCTATTTCTTCGATGAGCCGGTGCATCTCAACAGTTTCTACATCAGAGCGGAGGACACTATCCAGCAATTCTGGACTGCCGCCTATGTCGAGGGCAAGAGGATGACAGACACTGATCTGTACGTGCTGACAAGTTCGAGGACGTTCTCTGCCGCTGAGGAGTTCACCTACAACATGAAGAACATGGAGCGCGCGACGATTATCGGCGAGACGACCGGCGGCGGGGCGCATCCTGTCGATCGTTATGGATTCAAGAATCTAAACATCGCGATGTCGGTGCCATTCGGGCGAGCGATCAACCCGATTACTGGAACGAATTGGGAGGGTGCCGGCATAACACCTCACATTGAGGTGCCGCAGGCACAAGCCCTGACAGTGGCGCGAAAAGAAGCGATGACGAAAATGCTCGAAGAGTCACCCGATAACGAATACTCCGAGATGCTGAAATGGAACCTCGCGACACTCGATGCAGAACTCAATCCGATTACGGTCGATGAGGCTATCCTGAAGAAATTTGTCGGTGTTTACGGTCCGCGGACAATCACATTCGAGCATGGAGAACTCTACTATCAACGCGAAGAGAGGCAGAAATACAGAATGATCCCGATGAGTGAAGATACATTCATGTTCGAGGAAATCGACTACTTTAGGTTGCAGGTTATACTCGATGAAAACGGTAATCCGACCGAATTGCATGGTTTATATGATAATGGCCATATCGACGTGTCTGCAAGGACTGGCAATTGATAATGCGTTTCCTGGCTTCAGCAGCCTTAGAGCTGACGGCCACGATAGGATGATTTCTATTCCTCATGCACCGCAGAGCTGATGGCAACACGAAAAGTAATAGTGATTGGAGGCGGTGCATCTGGTCTGATCGCAGCCGGGCAGGCGGCCGAACAGGGCGCCGAGACTCTGATACTCGAAAAGATGCGTCGCCCGGGGCTCAAGCTTCGTATTACTGGCAAGGGACGCTGCAATCTCACCAACATCGCTCCGCTGCCCGACTTCATAGCGCATTTCGGACTGGCAGGGCGTTTCCTGCGCAATGCATTCTCGCGGTTCTTTGTCTCTGATCTCGTGGAGTTCTTCGAAAATCTGGGAGTACACACCGTGAAAGAGCGAGGGGGGCGTATCTTTCCTGAAAGCGGCGAAGCTCATGAGATTGCTGACGCTTTGGAGAAATGGGCTAACGAATGTGGCGTGACAGTGCGTTCGCAATCGCGTGTGAAACGGCTGATCGTTGAGGAGGGACATGTTGTCGGAGTACTGGTCGAAAATGCTCCGACTCAACGCGGGTCGTCAGGCCGAACATATCAGGCTGACTCGGTGATTTTAGCAACCGGCGGCGCTTCATACCCGGCTACAGGCTCGACCGGCGATGGGTACCGACTCGCGAAGTCTGTCGGTCATACGATTGTGACTATACGGCCGGCCCTGGTTCCACTCGTGACCGCTGGCGACATCGCATCGAGACTACAGGGCTTGAGCCTTCGCAATGTGAATGTCAGACTGATGATCGATGGGAAGAAACGCGCAGAGGCGTTTGGAGAGATGATCTTCACCCATTTCGGAGTCTCCGGACCGGTCATTCTCACCTTGAGCAGGCAGGTAGTAGATGCCCTGCAAATGAAGCGGCGAGTGGCTCTGTCTATAGATCATAAACCTGCTCTCGACAATCGCAAACTCGATGCACGCCTTCTCCGCGATCTCGATGCGCACGGCAGGAAGAAGTTCAGGGCTTTGCTCAAGGGGCTGCTGCCAAGCAAGCTGATCCCGGTCTGTGCAGATCTGACAGGCATTCCGTTGGATACAGAGCTGCACCAGATAACAGCTCAGCAACGCAAGACTCTGCGGCTGTGGCTAAAGGATTTCCGGTTGGAAGTGGCAGGACACCGCCCGTTTTCCGAGGCGATCATCACAGCCGGCGGAGTGGATACTCGCGAGGTCGATCCTCGCACGATGGCATCGCGTATTGTGAAGGGTCTGTATTTTGCCGGAGAGGTGCTCGACCTTGATGCTGACACAGGCGGCTACAATCTGCAGGCTGCGTTTTCTACTGGCTGGGTTGCGGGGCGCGCGGTGGCAGGGTAGAAAAGCGTACGCCGGGTTCCGGAGCCCGACGAAGCGCCGCAAAGTCAAGCAAGAAACCCGACATACTTGTTGTTATCTTAAAACCAATCCAGATCGCGTAGCTCCGGAGTCTCGCGCCTCAGATCATCATGCACATCAGCGAGTTCTTCGGCTATGTCTTCAAGATCCTCCGCCTTTTCCGCCAGCTCCTCTGCTCTGGCTTCGAGTTCTTCGGCCTCTTCCTCAAGATCATCCTCAAGCTCCTCGAACTCGTAGTCTGTCATCAGAGCCTTGAAAACACCACCGACCGCCATGAGTCCGATCGCTGCGCCGCTAACTCCGATCTTAGCGCCCTCATAACCGATCTGTGTGGCATACTCCACTACTTCCATGGTCAAGTCGTAGTAATCTTTCAGAAGCTCTTTCTGTTCATCATTCGTCGCCAACAGGCGACCGTTGACATACAGCTCGTAATCCTCGGTGATCTCCACCATCCCCTTGGGACGTCTGTTGTGGGTCATGATGATCGTGCCGTCATCTATGTCGATATCGACATCTTCGAGAAAGCCATCATGCACGCCGTGAGACCTGCTCCAATTCCTGTCGCAGTTATCATCGTATGCAAAGGTCGGTGAAAACGCAAACGCGACAATCAGCAGCGCGATTACAGACTTTCTCATGCTATATCCTCCTCCGTTCTCATAGAATGCCAGTTCCTAAGACGGGAATCAGATTCCAAAGGTTGCAAATGTTTGGCGCTTAGCTTTCGACGGGAGAGGGCATAATTCAGGAACGTCAGACGAACTCAATCCGTATGAAAGGTATGAAATTGAAGAGCAGAGACCTGCCTGAGGAATTCTTCGAGAGACTGAGCGATCTCGAAGCCGCGTATCTGGCCCAGACAGACCCAATACGTCAGTCCGGGTTTGGCGGCGGAGCCACACGCTGGCGCAAGGAACGCGAGTTAATCCTCGACGCCGTCGATGGCGATGGAGACTTTCTCGATATCGGATGCGCCAACGGGTATCTTCTCGAATGTCTGATCCGATGGGCAAAAGAACGAGGGCGCTCGCTTGTTCCATACGGCGTGGATTACAGCGCCAGGCTGATCGAACTCGCAAAGAGACGGCTCCCTCAGTACGCATCACACTTCTACTCCGCCAATGCACGGGACTGGATTCCACCGCGAAGATTCCGCTACGTTTACACGCTTCACGATTGCGTCCCAAAAGGCTATCTCTCCGAGTACATAGATAGTCTACTAAATGCGTTTGTGGAGAAGGGTGGCAAACTGATCGTAGGCACTTACGGAAGCAGTAGACCGGGCGGTGAGCCAGCGGTCGACGTTACTACTATTCTGAGAGCGAGCGGATACGATGTTGAAGGCAGCATTTGCTGCGGAAATCCTGTTGTCACGTCGGTTGCGTGGATACAGACCTAATTGAAGGATATTAACTAGGCATGCAAGATATCGCTATGTTGCCCGCCCCTCCCGCATCGACAGCGATATTCGGTTGCGGTCGAGGTCGATTTCGAGGACTGTGACCGTTACTTTCTGGTGAACCTTGACTATATCTGCCGGGTCTTTCACGAAGCGGTCGGCTAACTCGCTGATATGTACCAGCCCATCCTGATGCACCCCGATATCGACAAACGCCCCGAAATTCGTGACATTGGTGACTATCCCGGGGAGACTCATACCGACCTCAAGATCCCCAATCGTCTTGACCGACTCATCGAAGCTGAATGCCACATATTCCTGTCGCGGATCGCGCCCCGGTTTGGCCAACTCATCCATTATGTCCCGGAGAGTAGGCATGCCGGCAGTGTCGGTTATGTATCGTTTCAACTCGATCTTGCTGCGAAAAGTCTCGTCCTGCATGAGCAGATCAACGGTGCAACCGATGTCAGCAGCCATGTTGTATACCACAGAGTAGCTTTCCGGATGCACGGCGCTCCTGTCGAGTGGGTTATCGGCATCCGCAATCCGCAGAAATCCGGCCGCCTGCTCGAACGCCTTCGGTCCAAGCCGAGGGACTTTCCTCAGCAACTCGCGAGACCGAAACGGCCCATGCTCGTCCCGATACATGAGGATGTTCTGCGCCAGCGTCGGTCCCAAACCGGATACATAGGTCAGCAACTGCTTGCTGGCCGTATTGACCTCGACACCGACCGCATTGACACAACTGATCACAGTGTCATCGAGTCCCTGCTTCAACGCACTCTGTTCGACGTCATGCTGATATTGACCGACCCCGATTGATTTCGGATCGATCTTGACCAGTTCCGCCAGCGGGTCCATGAGACGGCGCCCGATTGAGACAGATCCACGAACGGTTATATCGTAGTCGGGGAACTCCTCGCGCGCTACCTCCGATGCCGAGTACACCGATGCCCCCGATTCGTTGACCATCTCGATCATGATGTGCCCGGGGAGATCGAGCTCACGTACGAACGTTTCGGTTTCACGCCCCGCTGTGCCGTTGCCGACTGCGATGACGTTGATACGATACTTCTCGCACAGTGCTCGTATCTCTTGCGCAGCTTCAGCCCGCTTCTTGTCCGAACCGTGCGGGAAAATCGTAGCATTATCGAGCACCTTCCCCTGCTTGTCAAGACAGACAACCTTGCACCCTGTACGAAAACCGGGATCGATAGCGAGAACATTCTTGCGTCCAAGGGGAGCGGCCATCAGAAGCTCACGTAGATTACCTGCGAATACACGAATCGCCTCCTGATCTGCGAGGTTCTTCGAATCGTTGCGAATCTCGGTCTCCATCGACGGCGCGATGAGCCGCTTGTAGCTGTCGTGCACAGCGAGCCGCGTTTGCTCCGATGCAGGATTATCGCCACTCACGAACATATTTTCCAGAATGTGCAGGGCCTCATCCTCCGGCGGGGCGATCTTCAGGCTGAGAATCGACTCATTCTCACCGCGCCGCATCGCGAGTATCCGATGCGATGGTACAGATGCGACCGGCTCTTCCCAATCGAAATAGTCGGAGTATTTCGCACCTTCCGTCTCCTTTTCAGCTACGACCTTCGATCTGATCACACCTTTCTCAGCGAACAACTCGCGCAACTTGGAGCGGGCATCGGCATCCTCGCTGACCCATTCGGCAATGATATCGCGCGCACCTGCGAGCGCGTCATCGACAGACTCGATCTCTTTCTCGGGATCGACAAATGTTTCCGCCTCTGAGCCCGGATCGATATCATCTTGCGCGCACACGATCTCCGCAAGCGGTTCGAGTCCTCGTTCTCTTGCAATGGTCGCGCGCGTGCGTCGTTTCGGACGGAACGGGAGGTATATAT
>DAOVLC010000194.1 GCA_030631455.1 Candidatus Zixiibacteriota bacterium | reverse complement strand
CGGCACCCGAGGTAATATCGAAAGCGCTATTGATGAGGCGAACAATATTCTCTGGTCGCACGGTCTGTACTTCAGACGTCTCGCATGGCGGGAGAAAACGGTCACTCTCCCGCAGGCAGGGCAGATAACCTGGGCCAGCGTAAATGCCGACTTCCGGACCATAAATGAGGCCAATGATTCTGCAGGCGCCGCTACGGAAGATGACAAAGTCAACCTGTATTTCGTGCGGAACATTGACGGCGCATTGGGTATAGCGTACTCGACTCGCAGGTTTAACTGGCCCAATATCGGTATCGCTGTAAGGAGTACCGGGGGACTCAAGAATACTACTCCAGTTGAAATCGGCCAGACGATCGCTCACGAGCTCGGTCACTTTATGGGACTGTCGGACTACTTCGTCACTCCACCAATCGCCCACTCGGAGGATGATCCTAACGATAGTAACAAGAAGACGGATATCTGGTCGCTGAAAAGAATGATGTGCGGCAGTTGGCCAACAGGTGCCAGGCCAGGTGACGGTTGGGCGCATAATCCCGGATACGGTAACAACAACGGGGGCGGAATGATTAGCATAAGGAATCTGCCAGCGGATCGTACCGACAATGAGTGCGCCCTTGCACGGAGGCATATAGCTTCTGCAGATTTTTATCGGGATAGCTGATGGCGGATCGGTGCGCACTGTTTTCACGAGGTCCGGCTGTTGCCATCGTGGTAATGGAGATACTGGCTCTCGTATTTACGTTGTTTGTGGCGGGATGTGACGATTCGGATATAGACAGGGAGGGAATTGACGTGGATTTGGAGAACCTACGAAGCACTGTTCTGGAGAAGGGCGACGATGCCCAAATCCAGGCTGAGGGAATTGGCGCTCCTGCAGCTCCGGTGCTGATAGAACTGCTGGAAAGCAATGATGCTGAAGTGAGAGACATTGCTCTAAGCTGTCTCGTGCTGACCGGATACGACGAAACGGCTCTGATTCTCGCTAGGTCCCTCAGCGATAAGGACGAATCCGTAAGAATCCGTGCCCTTCAGTCTCTGCGATCACGGTACGACACTTCTATCCTTAGGGAACTGACTAACAACCTCACGAACCAGGACTCGGTCGTGAGAGGCGGCGTCGCTCGGTTGATAGGTTTGATCGGCGATGTTAAGGCGTCCAAACCGCTTCGCAAGCGGCTTGAGGACGAGACCGATTTGCTGGCGGGAAAGCAGATAAAGCTTGCGTTGGCGAGACTGGGAGATGAAGACCTGAAGGAGGAGTTCGCGTCTCTTCTGGAATCAGGTACTGCCGGTGGTGGGCGATACCAGATAATCCGCGATTTCGAGTACATCAACGATCCGAAATTGGCGAAGCGGCTGATGCCTGCGCTGAGCGATACGGGCGACGCATACGAAATCGGACACCCCGCCGAACAGCCACAATTCGCGAGGGTATGTGACGCAGCCGTCACCCTGATCGGCAAGTGGTTCGACAAACCGTTCTCGTTCGAAACGGACGATCTCAAGACTTACAGCGATGAAGAGATTGGCGAGGCTCAACGCTTCATCGAATCCCTGGAGTGATGACCATGAACGATAATCCATTTAGTTTCGACCTCCCCACCGGTTGGGAGGATCAGACCGTATATTATTTCAGAGGTCCGAGTGAGGGCGACAGGGAACACCTGCTGATGCTCGTGCTGAACCGGCACCTTCAGCATGAGAGCGTTGTCGATTTCGCCAAGGAGCAAACTGACGCGATCACATCGGGTCTACAAGGTGTCGAGGTCGTACGGGACGAGGATATCACACAGGAGGACAGGAACCAGGCGTACGAGTTTGTCTACAAATGGACTCCGGCTGAGAATATACACATCTTCAAGAAATACGTGTTTGTTCTCAAAGGCGGAATCGGATTCACATTCTCCTGCGAGTTTTCGAAGAAATCTCTCAAGACGGTCGGTGTCGGAATGAAGGATGCAGTCGAGGCACTCGTCCCCGGAACATATGAGCCTCTGGAAGAAGAGTGATGCCTGAACTGAAGTTTACGAAGTCGACCGACACAGAGCATGAGATCAAGCTGGATTCGACACTGATAAGCGCATCCTGGCGTTGCGGCGCCGCTGTGGCGGGGCAGACTGCGAAACTCGAAGTAATCACATCGTTCGTCGGGAACGGCGCTAAGATCAAGATCACCGGCAAGACAGAGAACGGCACGAATCTTGGCAAGATCAGCGACACAATCTCAAACAATGTGTATGTCGGTGAGTTAGATGTTCCGGAAGACATTGATCTGGACGACGAAGCTTATTTCGAGGTAGAGCTTTCGAAGAATGGTCTTTCGGGCGAATCGAGCAGAATACCTTGTGTTCTTCCTGCGGAAATCTCGAACATGCAATGGAGTGCTTCTGAAGCGGGACGCGGCGATATTCTAACTCTGTCGGCGGATATCGAAAATGTTCGTACACAGACCGAAGTATTGATCACTATATACGAACACGACGAAGACGGCGCGCACGACAAGATCACCGATTTTCCCGGGGTTGTGCGGAGCAACAGGATCGAAGTGAAATGGGAGTATGAGTACTTCGAGGACGTTGACGAAGTCCCGACGGAGGAAGAGCGTCAAAAATACGGTCGCAGCTACAATCCTCCGGAGTATTTCTTTACGATCAAGGTGTATGACATCGAGTACGGCAGAGAGCAGGAATCGGGATTACTCACTTTCAAAGACTGGATCGAAATCAGAGTTCTCAACTATACAGGTAACGAGAGTTATGTCCTCCATCTCGCAGACGGAAGTGAGCGCAAGGGTACATTTGGTGAAGATGGCACTGCGCGGGAGGAAGATGTGTCGCCTGGTAGATGCTCCATCGAAATCGAAAGAGAGAACTAATTCGATGAGAACGGTATCTTCAGCATGACTCGGCAGCGTACAACCGGAAGACAGCACGATGTTCTCTATGTCATACCGGGCATCATAATATATCCTTCACTGCTTACTCCGCAAGTAATCGTGGCAACGCAGAGTTCAAGGGACATTGAGCTATTGCTGCTTATACGTGATGGTTTCACATTGTCTGAAGACAATATCGATTATCAGGTGAAGATCACCAGCGGGCTCGACCCGGCTAAGAGTTTCTCTCTTGATTCTCTTTCTCAACTGGATGATTCGGTTGAAATATCCTTCCGAAGTATAACTTTGGATGAGAATGTCCTTGCGACAGACGCCAGGTTCAAGGGCATTCTTGACAGTCATTCGCTTAAGATGTTTCGAGATGCCAAGTGCACTCAGCTTTTCAGAGTTTCTATAAGGCACACGCGGCTTCTCTCCGATGGTGTCAACAATTTGTTCTGGCTGTATCCACATGACCAAGCATGGTATGAAATACCTCCCGGATCTGCTCCCGCAGCAGGACCGGGTGTCGTCCCGACACATACCTTGAATCGCATCGAGCCGGAGCGAATCATATCTAACGAAGTCCAGGATGAGCAAGTCAGACATGTACTCAGGAATATGAATGGACCCAATATAGCCGAGGGTGGCGAGTATTGTTTTCGAGTAACTGAAGATGACATAGATCACACAGAAGTGGATTTGATGAATCCGATCCAGGCATATCATCCTGTGGTTCTATATGAACAAGCACCGGAGTGCTTGAACATTGGGCATATAACAGATCTCCACCTTGCTGCAAGACAGAGCGTACTGTCGAGATGTGAAGCGAGGGTGATCGAGTATCCATTCGAGACCGCCGCAACTCCGCCATCCGAGGGTACTCCGCCACCATCGGGGGAACCATCCGAAACTCAAACTGAATCAGCGGAGGCCACTTCTCCTGCTCCTTCCCATGATATCTATATCGTTGTAAGCGGTGACTGGCTCTCCAAGATAGCATCGCGATATGGTATGACCTGGCGGGAGCTTTGGCACTACGACGGCGGAACAGGCATTCCAAACTCGCAGCGTCTCAGGAGTGGGGACCCTGATTTGATTTATCCGGGCGAAGAGATCGTAGTCCCGCCTTCTTCTCCACCGGGGCCGGGCGAGGATGTCCCTCGATTGCATGTTTCTCCGGACTCGGTGGCGATCGTGGTGGACTCGGGCGGTGCGAGCACCGGACCGAAATCAGTGACTATAGTAAACTATGGTGGCGGAACTCTGAACTGGAGTGCTGTTCCGGCTGACGATTGGGCCAGCATCAGCCCCGCATCGGGTGTCACCACACCCGAAACACCTAACTCGACTCTCGTATCCGCCAATGGCGAGGGAATGGAGCCGGGCACTTATCAATCTACGATCACAGTCTCGTCGGCGGAGGCCGATAACTCACCGCAGCACGTTCAAGTAACTCTGATCGTCGCCGAACAAGAAATTCCACTGGAGGATTCTCCCCCAATAGGCCCAATGGTCGAAGTCTCTACACGTATTATAAAAACACTGCTGGACAGAATTGGAGGAGATCCCGGAATCCACGCGCTCATGCTGACAGGCGACCTCATTGACTTTGTTAAAATGCTCTATCCTGACAAG
The DNA here is from genome assembly GCA_030631455.1 of Candidatus Zixiibacteriota bacterium. Taxonomy (GTDB): domain Bacteria; phylum Zixibacteria; class MSB-5A5; order JAABVY01; family JAHJOQ01; genus DAOVLC01. The sequence continues at coordinate 102 of DAOVLC010000194.1, read as the reverse complement.
ACGAGCAGATCGGTGAAGCAGATCTGGGATCAGATAGCACTTGATGACTCATACGATTCAAGATACCAAGATTATGTTGACAATATCGCGCTCTATACGTTG
>DAOVLC010000044.1 GCA_030631455.1 Candidatus Zixiibacteriota bacterium | reverse complement strand
GATGGACTCTCGGGAAATCGACCGCGGCCTGAATATCCATGCCGAACACAACAACATTCAGGAACGTCTGCACTACGGTTGTAATAATCCTGGGGCCTCCCGGTGACCCGAAAACACCTGCCGGTTTGCCCTCGCGCAGAACTATGGTTGGAGACATCGAAGAAAGCGGTCTCTTGCCCGGCTCGATCGCGTTCGCCTCCGAGCCGACCAGCCCATAGTAGTTCGGCACTCCCGGCTGAATCGAGAAGTCATCCATGTGGTTGTTGAGCAGAAGCCCCCAACCCGATAGCACAACAGCCGATCCGAAACTTGTGTTAAGGCTCGCTGTAAACGCCACCATATTGCCATCGGAATCGATCACCGAGAAATGTGTCGTCTCGGAGAATTCTTCAGGCGGCAGCGTACCGGGTCCCGCTATGTCAGCCGCTCTGTCGAGTATGATACTCCTGCTTTGATTCGCGAGGTAGATCGAGTCGAGGAGAGCCTGCACCGGCACATCCACATAATCTGGATCTCCGAGATAGTACGCCCGGTCGGCAAAAGCCCGCTTCGTCGCCTCGGCCATCAGGTGGATCGACTGCGATGACCCTGCACCCATGTCAGCCAGATCGAACGGTTCGAGCATCTTCAGAATCTGTACTACGTGAACACCTCCCGATGAGGGCGGAGGCATGGAATATATATCATAGCCGCGAAACGTGCCGTGGATCGGCTCGCGCAGTTTGGCCTCATAGTACAGCATATCTTCAATCGTCAGATATCCACCGTTCTTCCTGACAAAATCGGCCAGATCGCCTGCAAACCGGCTGTTGTAGAACCAGTCGGCACCATTGCGAGACAAGCTGTCCAGGAATCGAGCGAGGTCTTTCTGAATCAGTCTGTCACCGAAACCGTAGGGGATCGTATCGCCATGCGGGAAGAATATCTCCCTGCTCGACGGGTATTGGGACAGTCGATCCCCGGAACCCGATAGCTTCTCGGCATAAGTGCGTGATAAAACGAAACCGGTATCAGCCGCTGCGATGGCTGGCTCAAACAGTTCCGCCCACGGAAGGCTGCCCCAGCGGTCGTGGATTAGCTTGAGGGCTGCGGGTTGCCCCGGAGCCGCAACAGCGGTAGCGCCTTCTGTGGAAAGCCCCTTGACGACGGTCTGATCGGCGGGATTAACATAAAGATCGCGATGTGCGCCAAGCGGGGCACGCTCTCTGCCATCGACGGCAAAGACCTCACCTGTTTCCGCCCAGTACAGCGTAATAAAACAACCGCCTCCCATTCCGCAATTGTAGCCCTCTGTCACATTCAGAGCGATACAGGTTGCGACGGCAGCATCCACAGCATTGCCACCGCTCTTAAGAATCTCAAGTCCGATATCCGCAGCGATCGATTCCGATGAAACAACCATTCCATGATGGGCGACAGACGGTTTCGGCGAAGCTGACCACGCGGGGCATATCGTGGCAACCGCCAGAAAGATGGCTGCTTTCAAGATTAGCGCTTTCTTCATGTGTCCTCCCGATACCGCAAGTCTTGTCGATTAGGCACAATTTACGACATTTGAATCCCTGAGACAAGTCCGCGTCGACTGTGATATGATTCTGTCGGATTCGCATGCATGGTGACCCAGACTCTGGGTAAAGGGCGCGATACACGTAGATTCGAAGTGAGTCCCACGCAAAACCAGCCAAATCGGATAGAAATCAGATTGTCATTTACGAAAAATCGTGTAGTTTTCTACTTGTGTTTAGCTCAGAAATATGTTACTTTTGGTTTGAATGTAACATCAGATGTGATGTGCAAAACGGTGTAATGGCTCTCTAATCTGCGGTGCACTACGGAGGCTGCTGGGGTATCTAACGTAGTAAAGGAGTAATATGAAGTTTACGCGACTACACGGCTGGCCGACAGACATAAAAGAAGCGACGAGAATCCAGGATAATCTCAGGCACTTCATCGAACTCAAGAGTTCCAAGAAGGAATATCGGCTGATCGCTGGTGCTGACACTGCCTACTCCAAGAAGGACGACTCTATATTTGCCGCGGTTGTTGTAATGCGCTTTCCGGAGTTAGTGACGGTTGACCGGACCAGAGCTCAGTCAATGGTCAGTTTTTCTTATCAGGCGGGGTACTCTGTCTTTCGAGAAGGCCCTGTACTTATCAAGGCGTTGCAACGTCTTCAGATGGCGCCAGATGTCATCATGTTCGACGCCAACGGGGAGGCGCACGAGAAAAGCATCGGAATGGCTTCTCATCTCGGGCTCTTGCTTGATCTTCCCTCCATTGGCTGCGCTAAGAAGCGACTGGTGGGCGAGCACGATGACCCGGAGAACACACTGAACGCTACTAAGCCGCTTCTTTACAAGGGCAAGCAGGTTGGCTCAGTCATACGGACGCGTGTTGACGTCAAGCCGCTGTATATCTCCGCCGGACATAAGATCGACCTTGAGTCTGCAGTGGAACTGGTTTGCGCCACGACGCGCGGCTATCGTCTTCCGGAACCGATGAGAGTTGCCCACATCCTGTCTAACAAGATGCGTCGGAACCACGATAGCAGACAGAGTGGCTCAGGGCCGAGAAGATATCGTCGGTTCGGATGATCTCTCCGGTCCAGGGGGGCGACTGCCGATCTGAAATGCGGGATGTGGATCGAATGAAAGCTGACTCTACCGACTCGGGCTGCGCAAGGGTCTTCTGAATGAATTCAAGAATTCTCAATCTTGCAGACAAGTATTACCCGTCGATCAGGAAACTGCGGCGATATCTCCACCAATATCCTGAGCTGTCTTTCGAGGAGAAGGAGACTGCCGGGAAACTCCGTGAGCAACTTGAGCCTCTCGGCCTGAAGATCAGCAAGAGTATCGCGGGGACGGGATTCACCGCGTTGCTGGAGGGCAACCGCGACGGCAAGGTGGTGGCTTTTCGCACCGACATGGATGCGCTTCCTATTACCGAAGAGACCGATCTTCCCTTCAAATCGAGACACAGTGGCCGGATGCATGCCTGTGGGCACGATATGCATATGAGCATTGCGATCGGAGTCGCGCGAATATTGTCTGAAATCAGGTCCGATCTCCGGGGAACCGTCAAGTTCATATTTCAGCCTGCCGAGGAATCTCCACCCGGAGGTGCGATCCAGATGGTCGAGGGAGGAGTGCTGAAGTCGCCGGATGTCGATACAATAATGGCACTTCACGTCGATCCGGCAATTGCCATAGAGAAAATTGGCATTCGCGACGGCGTGATGATGGCAAGAGTTGTCGATTTCGATATCGAGGTCAGGGGCGATGGCGGCCATGCGTCCCAACCGGACCGATGCACAGATGCGGTTGTTGTTGCGGCAAACCTCGTAAGCCAATTGCAGAATGTCGTATCCCGTGGTGTCGACCCTCTGGAACCCGCCGTTCTTACGTTCGGTAGAATTGATGGTGGCAGTGCGCGCAATGCAATTGCGGATCGAGTGTTACTTGAGGGGACAATGAGATCTCTTTCGAGAAAAACAGCGGCCAGGATGCGGAGACTTCTTGAGCGAACATGCAAGCATGTTACACAGGCATCCGGGGCATCTTACGAGATTCGCTACATAGCCGGCTATCCGCAACTGAGAAACGATGCGGCGGTGAATGACCATGTACGACGTGCGGCCCGCGAACTTTTCGGCAAGAGATCGGTTATCGAACTTGACGCACCCATAATGGGGGCGGAGGATTTCGCCCAGTATCTCGAACATGTGCCGGGCGCAATGTTCAGACTTGGTGTGGGAAACAAGAAGATCGGCGCCGTATATCCGTGGCATCACAGCAAATTCACGGCGGATGAAAGGGCGATCAGAATCGGTATGGCCGTGTGCGCCAAAGCGTTGTTTGACATTCTGGAAACCTGAAGCTGATGTTCAAGAATCACATATCGGGCGCGACAGTTTTCTTCGTATCTCTCTGCCTATTCCTGCTTGCACCGGAGCAACCATATGGGCAAAACATCAAAGGGTACTTCCCGGAGGACTGGGTCAGTTACACCAACACCCGGTTCGTCACATCGGTAGGGCTCGGATGGAACGACATCTACTTCGGCACCATGGGAGGTGTTACCCGATACAACAGTCTTGAAGGCAGATGGAAAGATCCGCTCACTACATCCGACGGGCTCGCATCGAATGAGATTTGGCGGCTGGCCGTAAGTCGGGAAGATGACAACATCTGGGTGGAAACGCCGCTCGGCGTCTATAGCTACAATCCGATATTCCAGGAATGGTCGTACGAAACCGAATTCCCTGTTCATCTAGAACGATCCGACTTCCATAAGTACACAAATCTGCAGTCATTCCACCTTGATCCCGGATTTCAGTTTTCTTACGAGATGGATCACGCTTACCTCTCAGACCCGGATTTCAGGAATTATCGAATAGGGGATGCCGTCGAGGATGACTGGTATCATCTCTGGGTCGCAACCTACGGACATGGTGTCGTAGACATCGATCTGCAGAGCGGTTTCGTTAACCTCTTACCGAACGGCCTCTACCAAGAGTTTATAAGGGCGATTTATATCGATAACGACATGATCTGGTTTGGCGGCGAGTCGTCCGCCGGTTACGATGATGCGATTACAATGTGGGACCGGTACGACGACACCTGGCATTACTACGAGGCGAAGTACCACGACTGGATTTCATCCGACCATGTCTATGACATTACGGGTGACGATAAGTATGTATTCTTCGCTACTGAATTCGGTGTAGTCAAGTATGACAAAGACAGGGACAGGTTTTCGAGCTTCAACCGCGGACTCGGACTGAGATCAACGGAGATTTTCTCGCTGTATCTTGAAGACAGCCTGCTGCTAATAGGCGGCATTGGCACGATTGACGTACTCCATATTCCACGGGATTCTGTCTCTTCGCTTCACGCGCCGATCCCGCCTTTCGGCAAAGTCTACTCGATATCACAACTCGGGAACAACATGTGGGTTGGCACGGAGTACGGCCTGTACCGATTCGACGAGAAGACTCTCAAGTGGGGCAGGTTCGACACATCGAGCGGCGATCTTGGCAATGCCGTCTGGCAAGGATTGGAAGGATCGTCCGGGGACATCTGGTTTGCAGGTATCGACGGAATCGTTCATCTCGATAGTAATCTGAGAGAAATTGAGACAATTCGAACAAGGCACGAGTTGAACGGAAAGCTGCCGCACAGAATCGCGCTTGCGGACAATTATCTGTGGGTCGGAACAGATAACGGTGTGTTGCGGTACGATCGGGTCCTGGAAATGTGGACAAGCTACGACACAGAAGAGGGCCTGATCGACAACTACATAAATGATATGATAATCGAAGGCGACTACATTTGGTTTGCAACTCCCGAAGGAGTCACCCGATACTACTGGAATAACCCGTTGAGGATAATTGACAAGTGACTGCCATAATGCAGCCTCGCGCGACTCTGTGCCGTCAAACATCATTTGACAAAGATCAATGTGTTGTCTACTTTATCGATCGCTTCCGGTGTGCATCGCAGGAAGTCATGTGAACTATGCTAACTGAGGCCTGAAGTGCGATTTATACCTAAATATCTTGGAGTCAGAGCACTTGCCGTTGTGCTTGCATTCCTTCTCTGGGTGCACGTCGTGACGAATAGAGAGTACGAGTACTCGGTCGCATTTCCTCTCGAAATCGCTGGCATACAAGATGAACTCCTGCTCGTATCGAATCCGCCGCACGAGTGTGAAATAAGAGTGCGTGGTAACGGCAAACAGTTGCTGAGGTTCTTGGCAGAGATCGAGAACCTTAGCGTCGACGCTACCGCCTATTCTACCGGGTTGTACGTGCTCAACCTTACTCCCTCCGACCTCATAGCGGACTTCAAGAGCGAGACGGAAATCGCGGAAGTCATATCGCCTAAGAAACTGCGGCTTCAGTTTGAGGAGCGTCAAGAGAAGATGGTGCGAGTTGTGCCCGACCTGGAGATAACGCCTGCGCTGGGATATCTCAGGGAGGGCGAACTGACTGTTATGCCGGACAGCGTGCTGGTTATTGGACCAAAACGGCTCGTCAGAAAGATGAAGACGATCAGTACGGAGCATTTGAATTATACGGATATCAACTCTCCTCTCAGCGAGGAGGTCAGGCTCTCGTTTCCGGACTCCGCACATCTGACTCTCTCCGATTCGAGTGTACTGATAGCGCAGGACATAGTCCGGTTGATGGAGCGCACTATTTCGAATATCCCATTAAGCGTTCGAAACGCCAACACAAGCTGGCAATACGCAATTGTACCTGATACGATTTCGGTGACTATTGAGGCGTCACCGGCGTTGCTTGACTCTATCTCCGCGGATCAAATCGAAGCCTCGATCGACATAGCTGCTGCGCTCCCCGGAAGTACGTTTGTCTCTCCTCGAGTGACGTTCCCGAAGGGTCTCCGCCTGGTTGATGTAAAACCGAATGAGATTCTTGTCGAGGTACCGCGAGAATGATCGTCTTAGGAGTCGAAACCTCCTGCGATGAGACCTCATGTGCCTTGATTGACGACAGACTGCGGGTTTTGTCGAATCCGGTCTATTCACAGCTTGAGCACCAGAAATACGGCGGGATAGTACCGGAAGTCGCATCGCGTCAGCAAATCAAGAAGATCGTGCCTATCTATCAGGAGTGTCTCAGATCGGCCGGGATGACTATCGATGATGTCGACGCCATAGCGGTGACACGCGGCCCCGGGCTGATAGGATCATTACTCGTGGGCGTGAACTTCGCTAAAGGACTCGCATTTGCAGCCGGAAAGAAGATCATTGGGATCAATCATCTCGAAGGACATCTCAGCTCGAATTACCTGGAGCATCCGGATCTCAAACCCCCCTTTATCGCTCTTATAATATCAGGCGGGCACACACTGCTGGTCCTCGTCAAAGATTTCTGCGATTATCAATTGCTCGGGCAGACACGTGACGATGCCGCGGGTGAAGCGTATGACAAGGTAGCGAAGCTTCTCGGCCTTGGATACCCCGGAGGTGTACGAGTCGACAAACTGGCGCGAGCGGGAAACCCTGAGTTCCACAAGTTCCCACGCGCTGTAGTGAAAAACGACCCATATGCATTTTCATTCTCAGGTCTGAAGACCTCGGTTGTGATGTATCTGCGCGACTTGCCGGAGTCATTTGCCGAGAATAATCTCGATGACATTTGTGCGTCGTTTCAGGAAGCGGTTGTTGACATGCTCGCCGAAAGATGTCTCAGAGCGCTTGATGAGTTCAAGATGGACAGGCTGGCCATTGCAGGGGGGGTAGCGGCCAACACACGTATCCGAGAGCATTTCACGCAAGTTGCACGCAAGTCCGGATTCAACTTCTACTATCCTTCGCTTGATCTGTGCACGGACAACGCGGCCATGATAGCGGCAGCGGGTGTGATCAGATTGAAAAGGGGAGAGGCATCGAGTTTGGGTCTCGATGCCTCTGCACAGTTGCCGCTGGTATAGGATCGTTATTCCGTGGTTCCGGGCGGAAGATAACATTCCGAGAGAACTCCGACAAACCTGCGCGCACGCCGTACATTGCTCAGCCACTAGGTAACGAGGGCGAAGTGGTCTGGAACTTCCAACGACCGTAATCGTTTAAATACTGAACGCCCTACCTAGGGATTTTAGTAAAACTAAGAGGAGATTCGTCGAAAAAATAGGAAAAGATATTCCTTGACAAATCTTGATCAGGCTATAAATTGATTAGTCTATCTCTTATTAGCTTGATAGTTGCCGAAACCCGCTCAACTTCTTAAGAGAGACCTTTGGAAAACCTTGGTATGGTCAGGCGAATTATAATAATACTGCTCGTAATGGTTGCCGCCCTAACGGTGCAGCTCCGAGCCCAGAAGCTCCTTATACCAATGGACGATGTGCAAACGGATCATCTGAAGGCTTACGGCGTGGCCTTCTGGTGTTTGCAGCAAGGCTACAAGGTGGAATGGCTCCTGAATTTCCGGGCAGGCTCTTTCATGACTGATGCAAGAGCCAATCTTGAGAACATTTGTCTCCTGCGTGGAGTGACATACGAGTCTGCATCGCCTGCTCAGGTCAACCAGATCGCTGCAATTATCGAGAGCGAAAACATGGAGGTGGTAGAACTCGAGAAAGTCCCTGCGGTGGCAATCTATACCCCTCCGAACAAAGAACCGTGGGACGATGCCGTGACTCTCGCACTCGCATACGCCGAAATTCCCTATGAAACCGTATGGGATGAAGAAGTTCTCGCGGGTGAACTCGAAAACTATGACTGGCTGCACCTCCACCACGAGGATTTCACCGGACAGTATGGAAAGTTTTACGGTGCATATCACTCTACGACCTGGTATCAGCAGGAGCAGGCGATCAGCGAAATGGCCGCGCGGTCACTCGGCTTCTCGAAGGTTCCGAAGCTGAAGCTTGCGGTTGCAAGAGCGATTAAGGACTTCATTTCGCGCGGCGGCTTTCTGT
>DAOVLC010000162.1 GCA_030631455.1 Candidatus Zixiibacteriota bacterium | reverse complement strand
GAAGCAAATGACTCACTTCATGAACCGACTTTGGATTTATCTCGCATAGAAGAGCCGAAATGAGCGATATGAGAATATAGACTATGACCGCGTACAGAAGTGACGACCTGAATTCGGGGAATGATCTGGTAAGCGCCACATGCGTCAGGACGCCAATCACCAAGACCAGAATGCACAGTTCAGATATTGCGATAGAAAACGGAAGGAAAGCAACTACGCCGAAAAGTGCGGGCTGAATCCAATATTTCTTTATGACGTCAATGTCGATCATGGCTTCAAAGGTTTCCTCTTCAGGAAGAATCGTAATCCATCGGGCTCACCAAGAGGAAGGATGGTAACACCCCAGGTCTTGTACAGAAGTGTGACCGTAATTGGACGATCGCCGTCATAAACAAAATACCAACTGCACCTCTTGAAATAGTATTCATCGAGATCGCCAAGATGATAAAGCGCTCGAATCGGATCGGTTGACATTTGCTCTTCAATCAGGGCTTTGTCCGAGACCTGTTTCAATCGCATAGTAAGCCTGCACGATGGAAGCTCGTCGTGAAGCACCGTCAGACTTCGGGTGAAAGGGAGTCCTGCACAAGTTCGACAAGTTGATGCAGTATGTAGAGATGCTCCTCCTGAATTCTGAGAACAGATTGCGAGGGTATTATGATCGAAAAGTTCGCTATCTCCGCCAGTTCCCCACCGCCTTTGCCGAGAAGGGCGACAGTTTCCATCGGTAGATCGCGTGCGGTCGTTACGGCGCTAATCAGGTTTCCCGAATTGCCGGAAGTCGACAGCACCAGAAGCAGATCTCCCTTGCGACCCAAAGCCTCTACTTGTCGCGAGAATACCCGCTCAAAACCGTAGTCGTTCGCGCAAGCCGTGAGCACCGATGAGTCTGTCGTCAAGGCCATCGTCGGAAGCGGCGCCCGTTCGTGTTTCTCCGTAAGACGCACCACCATCTCAGCCGCGAAATGCTGACTCTCTGCGGCCGATCCTCCATTCCCGCATACCAATACCTTGCCACCATCTGCGATTGTCCTGGCAATCGTCGTAGCAAGCGACACGACCTTATCCGGATAGTCGTTTTTTGCCGCAAGCAACAGCTTCTCCCTTTCGGTCAGGGCATCCATCACCATTTCACGTTCCTTATCGCTCACGGCGTCGCCTCCGTTCTCACACCAACATGAATCGCATCCGCAAACTCGGCCGTCAGCGCTTTCGACAGAAGTTTCTCGAAGTGGTTACCGATCACGACAAACGACGCACCGGATTCTACCTTGCTCTGTGCCTCTTCGGGCGATTGAATGCCGCCACCGACTATAACAGGCCGAGTGATATAATCGGTCACTTCTGCGATCATTTCATCAGGAACGGTCGTCTCAGCGCCGGAACCTGCCTCCAGATATATGAACTTCATCCCAAGATACTCACCAGCCAAAGCGTGAATCTTTGCAATGTCTGGCTTGTCGCGAGGCATTGGCTGCGTGTCGGAGATATATCCAACCGATGTATGCCTGCCAGACTCAATGAGCATATAGCCGGTCGGAATCGGTTCTATACCGTAACTCCTGATAAGTGGCGCTCCCTTGACCTGCTCGGTGATTAGATAATGCGGGTTTCTACCGGAAATAAGCGATAGATAGAGTATCGCATCGGCCTCGGGTACTATTTGGAGCGAGTTGCCCGGGAATAGAATCGCTGGGATCTCGGTCATCCGCTTAATCGTCTTGATGACATAAGCCGTATTATCAGTCATAAGCAGCGAAGTACCGACGAGAAACCCATCGACACCCGCATCAGCGGAATTGGTTATGAGCGACGGTAGCTGATCGAGATTGACACGATCCGGATCGAGCAGCATCAGAAATCCCGCGCCCTTGCTCCGGCTCGTTTCGATAAGATAGTCATATATCATCATTGTTGGCTCTCTTCCACCTTCTTCTTAACGCGTTTACTGAAATAGTCAGCGAAGTCCTCGAAAGAGAAATCTTCCTTTGTGCCACCCTGAGCGAATACATCTCTGCCTCCACCACGACCTTTGAAAGCTTCGTTAAACCAGGAGATGGCTTCGTTCGCAGAGTAGCCGTTATCGATCGCAACACCGGAAGCCGTAGCGAAGTAGTTCGTACCGTGCTTTATTCCAACGAGGACGTTACGTTCATCATTCTTCACATTATCAAGGTATTGCTGCGCCTCTTTACGATCCTCCACTTCGACCGCCAAGAAGTGAATACCGCGATACTCCTGCATCCCATCGAGCTTCGACTTGGCTGACTCATCGGTCTGCGCCTGACGAATCCGCGCCAGTTCTTTCTGCTGTTCTTTGAGCTTCGTGCTTAGAATCTCGACTCGCTCTGCGATTTCGGAGGGTTTTGATTTCAACGTACCGGCGATTCTTCCAACATTCTCACGATATTCCGCGAACAGCCTATATGCATTCCCACCGGTCACAGCCTCCATACGTCGCATACCGGCAGCAATCGCGCTCTCATGAGTGATGGTAAACATGCCTATCTCGCCGGTCGATGAGACATGTGTCCCACCGCACAGCTCGCGGGAAAACCCTTCGACCTCTACCATGCGAACTTCATCGCCGTATTTCTCGCCAAACAGGGCCATAGCACCGGCGGCTTTCGCCTTCTCAAGCGACATTTCTTTCCCGCGAACCTCGTGATCGGCCATTATCATTTCGTTTACACGCCGTTCAATCTCTTCAAGATCATCTCTCGAGACTGCCTTGAAATGACTGAAATCAAACCTGAATCGATCCGGTGCGACTGACGATCCCGCCTGCTGCACATGCTCTCCGAGAACATCGCGCAGAGCCTTATGTAAGAGATGCGTTGCTGTATGATTGCGCTTTATCGCTATGCGTCTTGTTGCATCCACCGCGGCGGTCACTGTTTTGTTGATATATGATCCAATATCGCCGTCGACATTCCTGCCTACATGAAGATAGGCCTCACCACTCTTCTGAGTATCGATAACCTCAAAATGCATGTTCTCAGATGTCAAAGTCCCCGCATCGCCAACTTGACCACCCGCTTCGGCATAGAATGGTGTCTTGTCGAGGAGAACTTCATACATGTCCTCTTGTGCAGGTGTCACCTTCAGTACAGTGCAGTCTGAAAGACTGTCATTGTCATAGCCCTCAAAATCGCTCTTCTCCTCATAACTGCTCAGAATGAACCTGACCTGCCCTCTGGCCTCTTTGCTGCGATTCTGCTGCTCAGCCATACAACATTCAAAGCCATCCGAATCAACCTTAAGATTCCGCTCTCGCGCCATTACTTCGGTCAGATCGGGAGGAAAACCGTATGTGTCGCACAGCTTGAATACCTCGTCGCCAGGGATCGTATCGCCACCGGAAGCACTGATCTTCTTGGCAACCCGATCAAACAGTTCGAGTCCTTTATCGAGCGTCTCATTGAAACGCTCGCCCTCGACTCGAATCAGCTCGGTCACATGGATTTCTCTCGACTCAAGCTCCGGATAGGCTTCGCTCATTATCTGCCGCACTACAGGTACGAGCTTATAGAGAAACGGTTCATTCATGCCAAGCAGTCGACCGTGACGCGCTGCCCGTCTCAATATCCTGCGCAGGACATAGCCGCGCCCCTCGTTCGACGGCACCGCACCGTCTGCGAACGCAAATGTCAGCGCGCGTATATGATCCGCTATGACTCTAAATGATGTTCCCTCTGCGCCGGCCTTGTACTTCCTGCCGCATAGATTCTCGATTGACTCTATGATTGGAATGAAAAGATCGGTGTCGTAGTTCGTCTTGCCGTCTTGAAGCACGCAGACTATTCTTTCAAGCCCGGCACCCGTATCGACCGACGGTTTCGGGAGAGGCGTTCGATTGCCATCCTCGTCTTTCTCGAACTGCATAAACACAAGATTCCATATCTCGACAAACCTGTCGGTCTCACCATTAACTTTGTCCTCTGGACCAGTACCATGCTGTTCGCCACGATCGAAGTGTAGCTCGGAGCATGGCCCACACGGACCGGTATCTCCCATCGACCAATAATTCTCCTTTTCGTCGAACCTGAGGACTCTACCCTTCAGTTCAGGTACGATCTTCTCCCATAACTCAAAGGCCTCGTCATCATCCTCAAAGACTGTAGCCCAGAAACGATCCTTCGGGAGTTTTAGAACGTTGGTGACATAGTCCCATGCAAACTCGATAGCTTCGGCCTTAAAGTAGTCACCGAATGAGAAATTACCGAGCATTTCGAAGAAGGTATGATGCCTCGCGGTTTGCCCGACATTTTCCAGATCGTTGTGCTTGCCGCCTGCCCGGATACACTTCTGGCTCGATGTTGCGCGCTTATATGGCCTCTTCTCGTTGCCGGTAAAAGTGAGCTTGAACTGATTCATACCGGCGTTCGTGAATAGGAGAGTCGGATCATCGATAGGAACAAGCGATGATGACTGCACCACACGGTGGTCACGCTGCTCGAAGAAATCGAGGAATGACTGTCTGACGTCTTTGCTTTTCATCTCAATCCTGATACCAATTCTCTGTCTGCGACTTTCGACAGAAAATCCCCACTCTTCTTCTAATCAGCAGGATCGGCAACGATGTCCTCAAGAAACTTGCCGGCTGCACGCATTATATCATCGTGGCTAAACCCACGGTACCGCAGAAAATTGTATATTTTCTGTCTTCTGTCAACGGAATTCTCTCGTGTAAACCGCTGTCTACGACTCTGCAAGAGCTTAAACGCCAGTTCCATCTCATTGATCCTTGAGAATTTGTCTCTGACAACCTGCTCCGCAGTTTCTTTCGCCACACCTTTCGCCAAAAGCTCCATCACAAGAAGCCTGCTGCCCCGCGGTTTGAACCTCAGCCTGTTCTCCACCCAATCTTCAGCAAATCTTAGATCGGATACCACGTTCTTGTCGCGAAATTCCGATATCAGGCTCTCTATCTTTGAAGATGTGAATCCCTTCCCCCGGAGCCTGTCTGAT
>DAOVLC010000335.1 GCA_030631455.1 Candidatus Zixiibacteriota bacterium | reverse complement strand
TCTCACATGGGCGCGTTATCGGTGCAATAAATGCGGAATCGACATCAGTCGGTCGCTTTACTGAAAGGGACCAGAAGCTGGTTTCCATACTCGCAGCTTCCGCCTCGATGGCAGTCGAGAATGCGAGATTGCACAAACAGGTGTCCGATCTCGCGGTAATCGATGAGTTGACAGGTATACATAATTTCAGGTATTTCTCGGAACGCCTTGTCGAAGAGAAACGACGCTCTGAGAGGTATAATCTTCCGCTCTCTCTGATCATGGTTGACATTGACTGGTTCAAGAGGACTAATGACACTTATGGCCATGAGGTCGGGAATATCATCCTCAGAGAATTGGTTGAGGTGATGAAAGAATGCTCCAGGGACACCGACCATACCTGCCGATACGGAGGGGAGGAATTCATAGTGATTCTCCCGCAAACCGGTGCGAAGGATGCCGAGATGATCGCCGAGCGAATCCGCAACCGAATAGACAGGCACGAATTCGGCGGATACGGCGGCGCCCCGAAGCTGCATATGACCGTTTCGGTCGGAATCACCAGCTATCCTGACAACGGTCTCTCGACGGACGAATTGATCAGCGCAGTTGATTCTGCATTGTATCGCGCCAAGGGAGCGGGCAAAAACGTGGTCTGTTCGGTATAGCACGATAACGGCCTGCTGGATATCATTCCAGTGTAGTTCCTCTACCCCACAAACTTCATGATTCTTCCATCAATCGGCGGACTCCCCGAATAAACTGCCGTTGGAGCCAGACGGATATTCCGATTTAAGTTTTACATATTGATCGTGAAGACATATATTTCCCGAACCACCGGTCGAAGGTGGGAGCAATGGATGGTAACGAGACGTGAGTTCCTGAAGAAAGCCGGGAAGGCTACAGCGGCGTCGGCTGCAATCGGAGCCGGTTATCTGTTTGCCGATTCGGCGCTCGATTATCTGTCAAGGAATATGATGGTTCGACCAGACCTGCCCATTGGAGAGCTTTTCTTACTCGGTTTCGAGAATACTCGGATCGGTCTTCTCGAGGAATTTCATGATCACTTCGGGCTCGGAGGAGTGATTGTCTTCGGGCGGAATTTCGAATCACCCTCCGAACTGAAGGAGATCGTCGACGAGATAAAGGCACGCACATCCACCAATCTTATCGTGGCGGTGGATCAGGAAGGCGGTGACGTCGCCAGGCTTTCCGGTTCAGGGTTTCCGACTTTTCCGTCACCGGCATATTATGGTGAGAAGGGGGATCTTCCGGCAGCGGTACACGCCGCGAAAGTCACGTCAGAGAAGCTCAATGAAATCGGCATTAACATGAATCTCGGTCCGGTTGCCGATGTCCTGACTAACCCGGACAACGTTCTGATGAAGCATCGGAGCTATTCCGGCGATGTGACTGAGGTCTGCCGATTTGTTCGGAGCATTGTAGGCGCTCAAAGTGAGTTCGGCGTGGCATCGTGCGCCAAGCATTTCCCCGGTCTGGGTGATGCTTCGATCGATCCTCACAAAGAAGCTGCGGTCTCGGAGCAGGCAGCCGAGTTCTTCGAGAAGAACATGTTCCCGCCGTTTGCAGCTGCGGTTGAGGCAGGTGTCTCAGCCATCATGACAACTCATCTCTTTGTTCCGTCACTCGATCCCGTGCACATGGCAACTTTCTCACGGCGGATATGTGATGGAATCCTTCGCGAGTGGATGGGTTTCGAAGGAGTTATTGTCACTGATGATCTCAAGATGCACGCAGTGGATGATGCGAAAGAGGCTGTCCCGAAAGCGCTTTCGGCAGGTCATGACATGGTTCTTGTCGGGACATCATTTGACGAACAGCTCTTTTTCGCAGGCAGACTATGGGAAGGCGTCGAATCCGGTGAAGTTCCAAAGGCCGCCATCAGCCGGAAGATCGACAGAGTCAAACAACTGAAGACAAGGTTCGAGATGTTGACATGAGGCCACTGCTCGGCAAGCATCTGATAAACAGGTATACTCTCGGGATCATGTCAGGCACGTCGCTTGATGGTGCCGATCTCTCTCTCGTTAGATTCAAGCGCGATTACAGCATCGCAGAATGCCACAATTCCTATGCCAGATTCCCATCTCCACTCAGAAAAGAGCTGTTCGAGATTGTGTCATCGAAAGTTGTCTCCAAAGAAGGGCTGCTGCGCGCCGACAAAAGGCTCGGGACATTCTACCTCAAATCGGCGAGGGCATTCCTTCGGTCTCTGGGGGCGAAAGCAGAGACACTCGATCTTGTGGGTTGCCATGGTCAGACTGTCCACCACAGCGCGGAAGGCTCAGGTCGGGCTGCCGCTGACAATGTGACTCTGCAGATAGGATCGTCGGACATACTCGCTCAAGGTCTCGGAGTGCCGGTTTTGTCAGATTTCAGGACGGCAGACGTTGCTGCGAGAGGACGCGGTGCTCCTCTCGCTCCGCTGGCTCATTTCTATTTGTTTAATATCCGAAGAACCGGTCAACTGGTCATCAACATCGGTGGGATCTCCAACATGACATACCTTCCCGGCACTGCCGACGTTTCTGATATCGTCGCTACCGACTGCGGACCCGGAAATATGCTGGTAGATCAAATATGCCTGAAATCGTTCGGAAAACCGTATGATAGGAACGGCAGGATTGCGTCAAAGGGTTCCGTTAGCGAAAAGCTGTATCGTTTTCTCAAGAAGATGAGCTTTCTGCGCAAAAGGATTCCGCTCGCACTCGGTCGGGAGCAATTCGGGGATGATGTCGTTGACTCGATCGTCAGGCATGCCGATACATTAGGAGTGGATGAAGACTCCGTGATTTCCACAGTCACTCGCTTTACAGCGTACTGTATTGCGAGGGCGGCACGAAGATGCCGAAAGATAGACCGGGTCCTGCTCTGTGGTGGTGGGAGTCACAACATGTACTTGTGTGACTTACTCCAAGAGATGTTTCCCGGTGCCAAGATGCATGATAGTTCCGTGGCAGGTATTGATCCCGATTTTGTGGAGTCGATAGCGTTTGCGTTGCTTGCCAACCTGACGGTAGATGGCAAGCCTGGCAACCTCCCTCAAGTGACCGGCGCTGCAAAACGTGTCACCCTTGGAAAGATGACACTCGCATGAAAAGATCGACTCTCCCAATAGCTATCCTCCTTATTCTTCTCATCTTTTCGGGTTGTGCCAGATTTTCCTATGTCGAGCACAGGCGTGGTTACAAGCATCTAATGCAGCCGTATG
>DAOVLC010000262.1 GCA_030631455.1 Candidatus Zixiibacteriota bacterium | reverse complement strand
TGGGCTTTGGGACTGCCTTAGCTCAAAACTCAGTTGCCCCCGTAGCACAACAAGGATAGTGCAACGAGCCGCTAACTCGATGGTTCCCCGTTCGATTCGGGGCGGCGGCACACAGGAAACGCCCGCGAGGTGCGCGAACACCTCCACGGGATAAATGTTAGTCGCACGAGCAAGCCGTACAACTCAGCCAGTTTCAATATCGGCTTTCTCGTGCGTATGTCAAGCAGAAAGCCGTGAACCGTCTCAAGAGAGAAAGACAGGAAATGGTTCTCAACCTACTGGTTGAAGAAAACATGATCAACGGGATTCTAAGAATAACAGGTGCAAACAAGAGAACGATTCTGTGTTTATTAGCTAGAGCAGACTCGAAGTGCGAAGTATTACTAGATAAGAATATTTGAGACTTGACCATATTGAAACACTGCCAGATAGACGAGATATAGCCACATTGCCCAAATTCTTGTTGACCAAGGCAAGTAATCGTTTAGACTATCCAGTGTCATGTTATGCCACAAAGCGGAATGACTGGCAGATACTGTGTGACGGCCAGAAACTGCGGGATTATGCTTGACTGCTATTGGTTTGGAAAAGAAAAGATAGGGAAGTGATTTAACCAGGAAGGTGGAAGTCTAATGAGAAAAGCACTACTATTCGTCATGCTATTGATGATTGCCGGCCTTGCGTCGACTCCGGTAGCTCTGGCGGATGATTCCGGCGATAACATCAGAGCATCTGCTCAAATCCGGGCACGTATGGAAGGTGTCGACAAGGATTTCGACGCAGACATCAAGATGTACACTTTCGCAATACTGCGAACCCGTCTGAATATCGACTTGTATCCTGACTCACCTGTGAAAGGGTTCATACAGATTCAGGACTCACGGCAGATGGGTGACCCTGATCTCGAATCAGGTGGAACCGACAACGACATGAACGTCGGGCTTCATCAGGCATTCATGCTGGTGAAGTGCAAGAAGATCGATGGAGCCTATTTCAAGATTGGCAGGTTCGAGTATTATAAGGGTGATCATCGAATCCTCGGTAATGTCGGCTGGAGCAATGTCGGACGGACATGGGATGGCGCGGTTATCGGACTGAAGAAAGACAACTTCAGGGGCGAGATCATTGGTTTCGTGATGAACGAGCGGAATCCGGTGGTCAGCGACGACGTTCTCCTCCTGGGAGGCTATTTCGAGATTACCGATCCATCCATCGAGTTCTTCATTCTCTGGGACAGAGACAATGCGAAGGATATTAACGACAATCCCGAGTTGAACAGGTTCACGATCGGAGTCTTCCGACACGGAGAGTTTCAGCAGTTCGATTATACCACGAATCTCGCCTATCAATTCGGGGATATGAATCACGACGTCATGGATATTTCCGCATATCTCGCCACGCTCGAGGTGGGATACACATTTGACACCGAAAAACCTCTACGCCTTGCCGCAGGCGCCGATATCGCATCGGGCGATGATGACCTGACCGACGACAAGGTCGGGACATACAACAATCTGTATTACACGGGTCACAAGTTTCGGGGCCACATGGACTTCTTCGTCAGCCCGGGTGGGTTTGATCTGTCTGGCTACGGTTTAAATGACATTTTCGTGAAGGCGAAATTCCAGCCGAAAAAGGAGCTCGGCCTCAACGGCCATTTCCACCTATTCCAGACCAACGCGAAGTATTTGTCGAGAGTTAACGGTGACGAAGTCAAATCGCTCGGCAGCGAAGTAGACCTCTTTGCAACCTGTCAAGTCTACGACAGGTTTAAGGTTCAGGTCGGCGGTTCCGCGTTCTTTCCATCAGAGGACTGGTTAGGCAAGAATGCCGATCCGTCGTACTGGATGTACTTCCAGACAACGGCAGAATTCTAAGAGGCCACAGGCGTATTTTAGCTACAGGCCGGGCATTTGCCCGGCCTTTGCGTTTCCGATAGCAATCAGGCTATAAAACGCGTTGACGTAACCCGGAGGACGAATTGCGTCCCGGTGGCGCGTGCAGAGGGTGTTATCTAAGTTTTGGGTCATCATACTATCCTGATCCTTGGCATTTGTGAGTTGACGTATCGGCTCGTCGTCCATATATTCTTGTAAAGAGCAGCTATCGATGGTCTGCCCAGCCATAAATCGAAAGGATAGGAAGATGAAATCCTCTTTCTCGATTCTTATAGTCACAGTATTGCTTTGTCTGGTTTCTGTGGGAGGTGCTAAGGCTGACTCATCAGACGGACTGTATGAATCACGCTGGCGCGTGGCTGTCGCAGGCAGTTACGGTTTCATGAGCACATTCGATGCAGATCAGTCAGGATGGGATATGACGCCTCAGCGTAAGAACGCCCTCTTCGAACCGGCTGTGTCTGTGAGTATGAGATTCGGGAGAATATCGGGCCAGCAATTGAGGTTCAAGAGCTGCATCGACTTATCCTTCTACTACTTCTCCGTGCCACTGAGCACATACTTCGAGAATATGGATGACCTCTATGCCGTCGATTCGTACCATCTCGGTTATATTCGTTCTGCGTGGCTTGTCTTTACGCCGGGATGGCAGAGATTGGACCTCAATGGGAGCGGGCTATCTGTTTTTCTCGGCCTTGCCGGGATTGGAATCAGCGTAAGCCAGTTCAGCACGAATCCGTACCTGGAAGGTGAAGCAGCAGAGCAGGCTAACCAGATCAAGATAGGTTCCGGCTTTATTCTCGCGCTAGTCCCAGCCAAAGCCGAGTGGGTTGTTGCTCGTAAGGTTTTTGTAGGCGTTGCCTTCTCGGGCATACTGATGTCCGGCCCCAGTATTGAAGCTGGACCAGGAACCGAGACCTGGAGAACTCCTGACGGAGAAAAGCTGAATCTGAGCAGTGTCCAACTCCACATGACGCTGGGCGTTTGGCTGTAGGAACTTAGCCCCGCTTTGCCCCGTAACCAGGATTTCAGATACTATTCCGTGAAGATTCGCAGGACTTCCATACCTGTCACTGTGGCTACGCTGACAACAATACCTGCAATCACGACTCCGAGTGCAAGGTGCCAGAATGCTTTTTTCTTGTCCAGCTTGAGAAGCCATGCCGCCAGAGTGCCTGTGTAGGCGCCTGTGATCGGAAGTGGTATCGCGACGAAGAGCATCACACCCCAGTAACCCCATCTTGCCACGTTTCTCTCAGCCTTTCTCTGAGTCCTGACGACCCACTTGTCAAAAAACCACCTATATGGCTTTACCCTGTAGAACTGACTGTGCAGCGTATCCAGAAACACAAAAACAATCGGGATTACGAGCATGTTGGCAATAACACAGGTGATGAATGCCTCCGGAAGGCCGATATCATTTGCGACCGCGTAAGGTATCCCACCTCTCAGCTCGGCAATCGGCAGAATTGACAGCAAAATCGAATACAACAAGATTTCCATTCGTTTGGTATCCTATGATGATGTGCAGCTATTCGTCGTCAGATCGCTCCCTCGACCTGACAGCTCGCAGTCTGTCAATGTGATGGCCGGTCTTCTTCGTCACAGTGAACGTCAGACCCTCATATTCGATTACCTGGTTCAGACTCGGGATCTCGCCAAGATAGTCATAGATGAACCCGCCCATCGTGTCGGCAGCGTCCTCTGGGAGTTCAGTTCCCATTAAGTCGTTAAAATCGTCGATGGTCATCCTGGATGATATGATAACGGAACCATCTGCCTGCCTGCTGTACTCCATTTCCTCGACGTCGTATTCATCCTGTATCTCCCCGACGATTTCCTCGATTATGTCTTCGAGCGTAATCAGCCCGGCGGTTCCTCCGAAGTCATCGAGAACGATGGCCATATGCATCTGTTTCCGCTGGAAGTCTCTCAGAAGCTCCGGGATTTTCTTTGAATCGGGCACAAAAAACGGTTCGTGCATTATATCCTTAAGTATGGTCAGGTCGGGATGCTGTATGACATTGAGAATATCCCTCACGTATAT